>CAZSGR010000043.1:0-17239 GCA_964606185.1 uncultured Eubacteriales bacterium | reverse complement strand
CATTCGATGGACGCCTACTTATCCCGGGAGGCTCGCCAATCCCTCACAGCTCTCCGGCTCGTATCTTCAAACGCTATTCCTGACGGTTTCCTCCTCGGTCACAAAAGAGGCCATAGGTTTTTTGTGGAAAAAATCCTTCCCTCGCTGGAAGGTTTTTTTCCCTCTCTTAAGAAGTACCAGGAGCTGGACGAACTCTATGAGGGAAAACTCCTGGGATTTTTCTCTTTCCACACGGACGAAAAAAAAATAAAAAAAATTTTAGCCCCATTTGCCTGCCAAAAACTCTTTCTAGAAATCAACCTCAACACCCAGAAGGAAATGGCTATCAAACCACACGTTATCGATTACGATAAAGAGTTCTTTCTTGTGCCGATCAAGTTGAAAAACTCTTAATAAGAGAGAGTGCAATGGAGAATTTTCTGAACAACGACCAGCAGAAGCTTCTCCTTGGATTAGCACGGGAAGCAATCCAGCACTATTTAACAACAGGAAAGACACTCAAGGAAAAAATAAAAGACCCTAACCTCCAGGAAAAAAGAGGCGCTTTCGTGACTCTCAAAGAGAGCGATCAACTCCGCGGCTGCATCGGATTCCCTCTTCCGTATAAACCTTTATGGGAAACTGTAAGAGATGCGGCTGTATCGGCCGCCACTCAGGATTACCGGTTCCAGCCTTTGTCTCTTGAGGAATTACCCGAGACAAAGATTGAAATATCCGTTCTCACTCTCCCTGAACCAGTCAAGGATATTAAAGAAATCATAGTGGGGAAACATGGGATTATTGTTTCCAAGGGCGCGGACAAAGGTCTCCTGCTTCCGCAGGTCCCAGTTGAGTGGAATTGGGACCTCGATACTTATCTCTCCCAGGGTTGTTTAAAAGCAGGCCTGGATGAAGACGAATGGAAGAAAGACGTTCACATCGAAATATTTTCGGCTCAGGTTTTCTCCGAAAAATAAATCAAGGAATTGCGTCTTACATTTTTTGAATTTGGAGTCAGGCCTTGGGCTGACCCTGATGGCCAGTTAAATGTTAAGACACGACCCCTTTATTCTTATTATGGCTGAAAAACGTCTACTTTCTTTATTTTCTAAACTTCTTCCCTTCCAGCATTTCTTCCGCGTCTTTCTTGGTGTCATTGACTCCGGAAACCCAACGGTCATCTGATTCCAGGTTGAGGATGAAATCCAGTTCTTTTCTCGCATTATCGACTTCATCGAGAGAAAGGTATGTGTCGGCCAGGTAATAACGGGTCAAGGCATCATTCGGTCCATATTCCAAGGACTTCTGAAGATGGTCGAAAGACTTTTTTTTGCTGCCCCCCGCAAATCCGGGCACCTTGAAATAAAGCCGCCCTAACACTCTATCCGGACCTCCTTCCTCATAGGACTGATCCAGCTCGATGACTTTGTTCATTGCCTCTTTGATGTCATCAATCAAGAAAAGGCTTTTCAGTACCCCTCTCGCTTCTCCATAGACGCCATAGTTGACTCCGAGCCAGTAGTATCCATCGGGCTTTTCCGGCTCCAGCTCCACAGCCCTCTTGGCATAGTAAATCCCCTGGGAAAAAATGGTCTTTTTTTCCTTTTTGCTCTCAGTATTGGCGCCGATGTGATAGAGTATCCTGGAGACCTTCCAGTAGCCTTCATATCTATTCTCTGCTGTCTGCCACGCTTTCATGTACAAATCCCGGGCTTTTTCCGCGGTCGCCATGTCTTTCATCTCAAGATACAATTCATCCGCCTGGGCAATCAGGTCCTCAGCCTCCTGGGAAAATAGGGAAAAAGAAAAACTGAAAAATAAAAGAATCAGAAAAAATGACTTCGCTTTCATCCTCCTCTCCTTTTTGCCAATATTTATAACATATTATTTTCAAGCCGGACAACAAGAAACTGAATTAGCCGTAAAACCGGTCCGCCTTCTCATCCAGCTCAATCAACACTCGTTCTATTTTTTGACGTTCTTTTTCCAGAGCATCATCCTTGAGGGCCGGGTCGACATTCATCGGTGGGCCATAGACAGCCACGACCTTCGTGAAAGGATAAAAAATTAAGAATTTATCCCAGCTTCTTAAAAACTTCTTTCTAGAACTCGAGAATGTAAACGGGACAAGGATAGCTCCTGTCTCCTGGGCAAGCTTGATTCCACCAAGCTTCATCTCTCGATCGGGTCCTTGAGGTCCATCCGGAACGATAATCACTTCCCCTCCTTTCTTCAGCTCATTCTTCATCCTGTTCCAGACTCTGATGACCGCATGCGAGCTTGAGCCCCTTAAGTTTCTGTATCCCCATCTGGACATAATCTGAGCGGGGAACTCCCCATCTTTGCTGGGGCTGATGAGCGGCATGATTCCTCTTTTTCGAAAAAAATAAGGGACGATAAAAATTCGGCCGTGCCAAACCAGAAAGATCACCGCTTTCCCTTTGTTTCTCAACTCTTTGTACCTTTCTTGTCCAATGATTTTCATTCTGGTGGATTTTGCCCAGATCCAGAGAGCAAGCTTACCCAAAATCCCTATCAGGTTCCAGCGCAGTTTGTGGAAAAAAGACATCGGCATAATGATATACAAAACACTAAAGACAGTAAACCACAATCCAAAAAAAGGGATTGCGTCTTAAATAATGGGTTCGCGTCTTAACATTTAACATTTCTCATTCTATGCTTTTTCTCTGAAAGAAATTAAAGTGAATTCTTATCGAATTATAATTTTTTAGAAACGTTAAATGTTAAGACGCAACCCCTTTTTATTTTTATAAATCTCTACACCAAAGCCAACCAAGAATCCGGCAAGGCTCAAGCCGAGGCCATAAGGGACAGAATAGGGCAACGAAGGCCAGCTCAAAGGCAGAAGATTCAGTTCGCACAAGAAACCAACAATTGAGTATCCTCCACCCAGAAGGAGGCTTAAAAATCCCGCTAAAGGCAGTTTTCTTCTTAGAAATACCATGGCTATTCCTGGAATAAAGAGACCTTCCGCCATGATTTCAGAAGCGAGCAGCAGAGTCTTGAGGATGCTTTGAAACCTGGTTGCCACAAGAAATGCCACTCCGCCGACAAAAATGGTCGACAGTCGGGCCGCCAAAACAATCTCTTTTCCCTGGCTTCGAGGAAAAATCTGCTGAAAAACATCACGCGTTAAAGAGAGAGCTCCGGTGTTTATCGCTGTATCCATGGTGGACATCACAGCTGCCGCGACAGCCACAAACAGAATGCCGCCTAAAAAAGCGCCTGCCTTCGAAGAGATGATTTCAGAAAGAAGAGGGCCATTTATTCCCTGGAAAAAAAACAAAGGGAGAGAAAGCATCCCGATGAAAACCACGATCCAGTAGAGAATAAACAAAGTGCCGGCTGCCGCAAACAGTCCTTTACGAGCGCTGCTATCCGACCGCGCCGCTTGAATCCTCTGCCAGGCGATGGGTGAAATTGTCCAGGCCAGAGTGAAGGAAAGAACAATTAAAAGATTTTCCTTAAAGTTGAAAAAAATGTTGAAATAGTGGGGCTTTCCCAGCTCAGATGCGTAAAGAGAAATTTCCTTGACGGACGATGGGCCAGAAAGGAAAAAAAACAGGCCGAAAACGCCAGCAGCAAGGAGGATGAACTGAAGACCATCCGTGACCGCTACAGAGAGAAAGCCTCCAAAAATGGAATAGACAAGAACCACACTCGTCCCCAGCACCAGACTCCAGAAATAGGAAATTCCCAGAAATGACCTGAGAAAAGTTCCGATGGCGACCATCTGGGAGGCAGCCAGGACAGCCATGTACCATATGATCAACACTGAAGACATATGACGGACCGCCCGCCCGTATCTCATCTCCACAAGATCCGGCAAACTTACTATCGGGAGACGCCGGATCGGTCGGGTCAAAAGAAAGGCAAGAAGAAGTACAGTGAGTATGGCGGGCGCACCCATGATCCAGAAAGAACTCAGTCCAGTATCAAAGGCTTTGTCTGTCGAGACAAGAATTGACGCAGATCCAAACCAGGAAGCAGAAAGAGAAAAGAAGACTAAAAAAGCGGGAAGATTCCGAGAAGCCAGGAAAAAATCCTCAAGGCTTTTCATCCTCTTTGAAAAAATAAAGCTCACACCAAGAATGAGGATGAAGTAACCTATGAGAAACAGCAAAAACTCGATTTTCACGAAGCCACTTATAACAAAAAACTCCACCTTTTAGCAAACGGGTCAGGGCTTTGACGTTAAACTCGGGGCCAGGCCTTAGGCTATTGATTTTTCGCGGTCAGGCTTTATCTTCTTGCATGGATCCAGACTTGATTTCAGTTTAACAGGCTCCAATATTGACAAAGCCTGACCCCGATTTGTTAGCCCAAGGCCTGACGCCATAATAAATAACGTTAAAGCCTGAACCCAAAAAACTAAGAGCCCAAGGCCTGACCTCAAACAATTCTTATGTTATAATCCAATTGTCATGAGAAAAATTTTGTTTCTGCTCATTTTCTCAGTTTTCTGCTTTGCTGATTCGGTTGATGATGTCATCCTCAACGTGGAAAGGAAACTTCGCTCTCTTCGCTCTCTGCAGGCGAATTTCAGCCAAATTTACTATTCATCCTCTGTTTCAACACCGCTGAATGAAAAGGGGAAATTCTACTTTCAAAAACCGGACTGGATGAGATGGGAGTACAAAGACCCGGAGGAGAAGATTTTCCTCTACAAAGAAGGAACCTCCCTGATGTATTTTCCGGAGGACAAAGAAGTCATCCAGAGCGACCTATCCAAGGAAAAATATGAATCCGAAATCCTCACACTCCTTTCCGGCCAGAAGAATCTAAAAGATGATTACACAGTCGAATTCAGCCCCTTTCCTTCAGACAGCCAGAAAACCTGGAAGGTGAAATTGACGCCCAAAAAAGAAAGCGATTATACACATGTCCTCCTGGAGATCGACGAGAAAACATGGCTTATCCGCAAAGCTATCTTTTTTGACTGGGCTGGTAATAAGCAAGAATTCCAGTTTTCACAAATAAGGACGGACGTCCGATTTCCCCGAAAGGTATTCGAGCTTGAGCTTCCGCCCGACGTCGAAATCATCAAGGACGAACCGCTCGAGCCAAATGAAAATATCCAAGAAAATTCTAGGACCTAAACCAAATCCGACCGTTTTCGTATAACACTTTGAGGACAGGTTGTCCTCCATGAATGAAGATAAAAATCTCGTCGAAAAAGCACTTCAAGGCGAAAAAAAGGCTTTTGAAATGATTATCCAGAAGTATCAGCAGCCGCTTCTGAATTACATCGGGCGCATGGTCGGAGAACGCGAACTGGCCCTGGACTTTACTCAGGAGGTGTTCATCAAGACTTACTCTTCGCTTCGTTCCTACAAGCCTCAGTTCAAATTCAGCACCTGGCTCTTTAGAATCGCTTCTAATTTTATTATTGATTACTGGAGAAAGAAAAAAATCGACGCTTTCTCCATCGACCATCAGAAAAAAATGGATAAAGATCTTCCTCCTATTCAACTCCCAGCGGATGAGGAATCCATCGTGAACAAGTTTGAGACCGTCCAGCTAAGGGAAAGGATCGAGCGAGCTTTGGAAAGGATTCCCGGTTCCCTGAGAGAAGTATTCGTCTGGAGGCATATCAACGAATTGAGTTACGAGGAGATAGCCGAAATAAAAGGCTTGCCGACAGGAACCGTAAAGAACAGAGTCTTCCAGGCTAAAGAACTCATTCGCACTTTACTGGAGGAAACACCATGAGATGCCTTAGCATTGACCAAATTTATCTCTATCTAGAGAAAGAGCTTTCCCCTGCAGAAGGCAGAGAAATTCATGAGCACCTGGCTGCTTGCCCAAAATGCAAAAAAGCTGTGGAAGAGAGAAGATTACTGCTTCAGGCCGCAGAAAGCCTTACTTCATGGAAAACGCCTCCTGATTTTGCTCAGCAGGTCATGGCCAGAATTTTTCCGGAAAGAGTTTCTCCTCTGGCATGGCTTGGAGCCGCAGCATCCGGTTTTGCCTCCATGATTCTCGCTGTCGTTCTTTTTGCTCTGGTTACAGGTCAAAGTCTGTCGAGCCTACTCATCAACATCTATCACACTGGTTTTGACTTTGTAAAAAATCTCTCTCCTCTTATTGTGAAGATCCTCAAGGTGGCATCACTCTTAGTTAAAATCCTTCAGCAACTGGGAGAACTCCTCATCAAAGGCCTGACTCTGCTGACAACCATCATCAGCCCCCAGGTTCAGATAATCCTCATCCTAGTTGCGATTGTTTTTATCGCATCATCCATCTACGGAATAAGACGAAAATTATTTATTGGAGAAAAAGCATGAGAAATAAAATAGCGTTAACCTTTATCCTTCTCTTCTTAATTTTTGGATTTCTCCCCTTGAATAGTCAACAGTGTTTCACTGTGACGCAGGATATCTACGTCGCTGAAGACGAGGAACAGGATAATGTTATTTCTTTCGGCGGAAATGTCGTCATCGAGGGAAAAGTCAGAGAAAGTGTCGTCACCTTCGGCGGCGAAGTGACAATCAGTGGTGAAGTCGGCGAACTCGTCCTGGGATTCGGTTCGAACATCACCCTCAAATCCTCAGCTGTCCTCGGCGGAGATGTTGTTTCATTAGGCGGAACACTCGAGAAAGAATCTGGATGCCTCATTCAGGGAGACACAGTCTACTTTAAGGGATTTGAAGACCTCACGGACTTATTGGGCGAAGGCTTTACAGGGGCCCTCATCCCCATGATTATTTTCTTTAAACTAGTCTCCGTCTTCATCACGTTCCTCCTGGCTTTATTGATTACAGCTCTCTTCCCCCGTCAGATCACTCTCGCGTCTACTCAAATCAGAAATTCTTTCTGGCCAGTTGTCGGAACAGGGCTATTGAGTATCATTGCTTATGTTGGATTAGTCATTTTTGCAACATTGCTCTCATTCGTATTGATCGGAATTCCGATACTCATCGCCCTCATTATCATCGGAATTATTATAAAACTCTTCGGTCGAGTTGTCCTCTTCTATTTCTTTGGAGATAGTCTCATCCGCGCCTTCGGGAAAGGCAAAGCCTCTGTTTTTGGGGGTATGATACTCGGCTTCATTCTAGTGAGTTTTATTTCCTTTATACCTATTTTCGGTGGACTTCTCACGCTCTGTTTGAGCATAATCGGTTGGGGTGTTGTGATCAGGACGAAATTCGGAACAACGGAAAACTGGTTCAAGAAGAAGAACGAAGCTTAATATAAAAAAGGGGACAGGCAACTTTTTAATAAAAAATAGCCTGTTGTACGTGCTCAGTAATTAGGTAACTCTTTTTGGATGTCATTGCGAGCGAAGCGTGGCAATCTCTTAGGAAAAAAATGTATTTCTTCTTACGGGATTGCTTCACTCCGTTCGCAATGACATTATAAAAACATTACCGAATTATTGAGCGAGTACAACAGGCCCCTTTTTTCGACTTTATACTTCTAAAATTTCTTTTTCTTTTGCAGCCGCCATTTCTTCGATCTTCTTCGTGTATTCGCCGGTGACTTCCTGAAGCTTATCATATCCCCAGAATTTGTCGTCCTCGGTTATTTCATTATCTTCTTCCAACTTTTCAATTTCTTCCTTGCTCTCTCTTCGCATGATGCGGAGGGTTGTCTTCTCGTCTTCTAACATCTTTTTAATATGCTTGGCAATATCCTGTCTTCTTTCCTCATCCAGCGGGGGAATCGGGATCTTGAGCATTTTGCCGTCGTTAATCGGGTTTAATCCCAGATCAGCACTCCTGATCGCTTTGTCGATGGCATCCAGAGTCGATGGATCATAGGGTTGGACTGTGATTAGGGTCGCATCAGGAACTCCGAGTGTAGACACCTGATTGATAGGGGTTAGACTTCCGTAGTAATCGACTTTAATGTCTTCAAAGAGGCCTATATTCGCCCGCCCGGTTCGCAACTTACTCAGGTCTTTCCGAAAATGATCTGTAGAGGCCTTCATTTTTTTCTCGAGCTCCCTTAAGACATCTTTGACCATCTTTATCCCTCTCTAAAGTAGAAATTATTAAAAATCCCAAGTCAAAGGATCGAGTCTATTCAGTAAACTCTTGTTCCCACTTTCTGGCCCATCACAGCCTTCTTGATATTCCCCTTCTCCTTTAGAGAGAAAACTATGATGGGAAGATCGTGTTCTTTACACATGGAGATTGCGGTCGTGTCCATTACCTTCAGCCCTTTTTTGATAACATCCATGTACTTAATGGAACTGAACTTTTTCGCAGTTTTGTCCTTCATCGGATCGGCTGAATAGACACCATCTACTTTTGTTGCCTTCAGAATCACCTCGGCCTTGATTTCAAGAGCTCTTAATGCCGCTGCCGTATCTGTGGTGAAAAAGGGACTTCCGATTCCAGCGCTGAAAATGATAATCCTTCCTTTTTCAAGGTGCCTTACGACTCTTCTCCGAACGAACGGTTCGGCAACCGCTTTGATCTCAATGGCAGAAATATGCCGAGTAAACATCCCTTCTTTCTCCAGTGCATCCTGGAGAGCGATTCCATTCATAATGGTGGCCAGCAGGCCCATATAATCGGCCGAGGCTCTGTCCATCCCGGCATCCGCACCAAAAGCCCCTCGAAAAATATTCCCACCACCGATCATGATGGCGATTTCGACGCCTGAATCATAGATTTCCTTCAACTCTCGAGCGATAGACTTCGCCGTATCGAGGTCAATTCCATAGTTATTGGGACCGAGGAGGGACTCACCGGAAAGTTTCAGCAGAATTCTTTTGTACGCCGGCTTTTTTTGTGGCATGGCTGAATTTATTGTTGGCCCAGTTCATACCGGGCAAACCTGCTTATCCGGATATTTTCGCCAAACTTGGCGATATAGGACGCGACAAGCTGCTTCACCGAAACCTTGTCATCCTTTATGTAAGGTTGGTCCAACAGGCACACTTCTTGGTAAAACTTCCCCAGTTTCCCCTGGATAATCTTCTCAATGATCTCGGGAGGCTTCTTGGAATCCTTGAACTGTTCTTCGATGATGTCTTTTTCCTGTTCTAATATTTCGGGAGAAATTTCCTCTGATGAGACATACCTGGGATTGGATGCGGCAATGTGAATAGCGATGTTTTTCACTAACTCCTTAAACTCATCATTACGCGCGACGAAATCAGATTCACAATTCACCTCTAAAAGGACTCCTATCTTCCCGTTCAGATGAATGTAAGAGCTGATGATTCCTTCGGCAGTTTCCCGGCTCATTTTACTCTGCGCTCGAGCATATCCCTTCTTCCTCAAGATGACGATCGCCTTATCAACATCTCCCTTGGAGTCTTGGAGTGCCTGTTTACACTCCATCATTCCGATTCCTGTCCGTTGACGAAGTTCCTTGACGAGTTCAGCTTTAATCTCCATCTTTCATTCCTTCCTTAATCCGATTCACCAGGCTCAGCATGACCGCCTTCTCCCTCTTTTTCGGAAGTTGATTCAGAGGATGATGGTGTCTGCGACTCTGTGGCAGTCGGCTCTCCTTCCGGTCCAACCGGTTCTTCTTTTTTGGCTTCTTGAAGCTCCATTTCCATTCTCTTCTGCTTCCCATCCATAATAGCCTGGGAGATTTTAGACGTAAACAACTCAATAGCTCTGACGGCATCATCATTCCCAGGAATAGGATGGTCAATGTCTCCCGGATCTCCATTCGTATCCACGATGGCTACGATAGGAATTTTCAGTTTCTGAGCTTCCTGAATAGCTATATCTTCTTTAGTTGAATCTATAATAAACAGCACCCCTGGAAGCTCATTCATATTTTTTATTCCACCCAGGTTTTTTGAGAGCTTCCTGTAAACTTTCTCCAGTTTGGACTGTTCTTTTTTAGACAGAAGTTCCCATCGTCCATCCTCTTTCATCTCTTCCATTTCAATCAACTTCTCCACGCTCCCTCTAATCACTCTGAAGTTGGTCAGCAATCCGCCCAGCCATCGCTGGTTGACATAGCTGGATTCACATTTTTGAGAATTTTCTTTTATAATATCCTGCGCCTGCTTTTTCGTTCCAACCAGAAGCACCTCTTTCCCGCTCTCGGACACGCTTTTAATGAACTGGAGTGCATCCTTGAAAATTTTTATCGTCTTCTGTAAATCGATGATATAGATTCCATTCCTCTGGCCGAAGATGTATTCTTTCATCTTGGGATTCCACCTTTTCGTCTGGTGACCAAAATGAACACCTGCTTCTAACAGTTCTTTCATTGTTACTGTGACCAATAGAAATCCTCCGTTTATCTCTTGTGGTATTGTGGAGCCTTCCTGGCGCCTAACAAACCGTATTTTTTGCGTTCTTTAATCCTGGCATCTCTCGTTAACAGGCCTGCACTCTTCAGATTGGCCTTTAATTCTCTATTAAACTCGACTAAAGCTCGGGATATACCTAATCGAATCGCTTCTGTCTGACCGCCGATTCCTCCTCCGTTCACCCGGATAAAAATGTCAAATTTATTATCTGTCTCGGTCAGATGAAGAGGTTGTTTAATGACGTGCCTCTGACGCTCCAGATTAAAATATTCATCAAACTGACGGGGCCTTTTATTCACATAGAGGGTGACTTCACCTTTTCCTGGACGTAAAAAGACCCTTGCCACCGATGTCTTTCTCTTTCCTGTTCCGTAATACTGGATTAAACTCAACTTTCCTCCTAAAACCGGTGTTCTTGTGGCTTTTGAGCCTCATGAGGATGGTCAGGACCCTTGTAGACTTTTAGCTTTTTATAAACGGCCCGACCAAGTTTACCTTTGGGAATCATCCCCCAGACCGCTTTTCGAACCACCTCTTCTGGCTTTGTTTCAAGGATTTCTTTGAGAGTCTTGACTTTTATTCCTCCCGGATAGCCTGAATGAGAGTAATACTTTTTCTGTTCAATTTTTTTCCCGGTTACATTTATCTTTTCAGCGTTGACAACGACCACAAAATCTCCACAATCAATGAATGGAGCAAACTCGGGTTTCCGCTTTCCACGCAGCAAAGTCGCGACCTCAGTGGCCAGCCTTCCGAGAGTCCTCCCATCAGCGTCAATCAGCCACCATTTCTTTTCGATTCCTTCTTTTTTTGGAGTAAACGTCTTCATTGTCTTTAACCTGAGATTTAGACTCTAGAAAAAAAGAGTGATGCTCTAAAATACTAAATCTTAAGGGAGTTGTCAACACATGGAAGTATTTCCCCAGGTACCACTTTTTCAATAAATTGCTAACATTTTAACATAAGGGAAAATTAAATTAACGTCAAATTCATTTATTTTTATCATTGATAGATAAAATCGATAAAGGGTAGCACCTTGGGGAACGTCCCCATATTGCCATTTCACACTTTTTACAAGCGGGGGATTCTTCTTCTCTTGAGATAGATTCTGATAAGAGCAACCCCGATTAAAAAACCTCCGACATGGGCGAACCAGGCGACTCCCCCGCCGATTCCGATATTCATCACCTGCGCAACAAACCACAATCCAAGGATAAAGAACGCCGGAACAGGAAGAATCCAGAAAAAAACGAGTGTGAGTACTCTTGCTCCCGGATAGAGAAGGAAATACGCTCCAAGAACCCCAGCAATGGCCCCACTCGCTCCGATCATCGGAATCATGGAAGATGGATGGAAAATAATATGGACCAGACTCGCTCCTAGCCCGGACAGGAAATAAAAAAGGATGTATCGAAACGACCCCAGAAAATCTTCAATGTTGTTCCCGAATATCCAGAGATAGAGCATGTTACCGAACAGATGAAGAAAACTCCCATGAAGGAAAAGGGAGGTCAAAAGAGTCAGAGGAGGCGATATCCGGGGTAATTGGGAGATTGTTGTGAAATGAGTGATCTCGTAGGGAATCGCGCCCATTCTATAAATGGAGTACTGCAGTCCTTGGGGAGAAAAAATTTGGTAGAGAAAAACCAGAACATTCAGAGTGATTAAAACAACAGTGACGACAGGAAAGCGTTGAGTGGGATTCTCGTCTTTAAGAGGGATAAACATTTTGTGCAGGGATAGTCATGAATCAAGAAAAAGAAGAAGAAAGAATGATTAAACGGGAAAACCGAATATATCTTCCGTCTCTATCTGATTCCTCTTAATTCTTGTTCGAGCCTTCTTCTCTCTGCTAGCTTCTTCCGGGCTTCCTGGAACCTCTGTCCGTACTGATCAGCCTCCTGTTTGAAACGAGAGGCTCTTTCCGGCCATAACCTTGCTTTGACGCTCAAGAGGAGAACACTCATGTAGGCGTAGGGTTCGGGATAGGAGGGATCAATCTCGATCGCTTTCTGCAAGGCCGCTTCACTCTCTTCTGCTGCGACCTTCTGCTCATCCAGGGATATCATATTCTGCAAACGGTGCGCTTTTGCCCAACGGTTGACTCCAATAGAATACCAGATTTCTGCATTTTCGGGCTCGTATTTGAGACGTATTTGATGGAATTCGTAAGCTTTATCAATCTCCGGCAAGGGCTGCAGGTTGTCGTAAAACTGAGCGATATAGGCATATCCCCGAGGATCCTCAGGGTCAACCTCGATTCTTCTCAAGTACATTTCTTCTGCTTTTTGAAACGGCGTCTTGCCTCCATCACCCGTTTCCTCCTCAGTTGATCCCGCGTATCTTGTGTAGAATTGAGCGACAACATAGTAGTTTTCCATCTTGGTCGGCTCCATCTCGAGGATCTTCAGGTACATTTTCTCTGCTTCTTCAAAGTCCCTCAATCTGTCATACATATCGCCCAGTGAATAAATAATTTCTTTATTACCTGGGTTGATCTCATACGCTTTCCTGAGGTTTTCCAAAGCCCGGTCTTTTTTCTCCTGGTTCTCCGGAGTATCCTGTCCTGGCCTGTAAAGATTTTTATAACATTCGCCAAGAAACCGAAAAGCTTCCACCAGATTCGGATTATAGATCAATGCTTTTTCGTATTCTTCGATAGCATCACGGTATTGGTCGTCAGAGAAAAGGGTATTGGCCCTGTTGAAATAATAATTCGCTTTTAGATTACTGACCTTGAGCTTCCCACAACTCGTGAAGGCAACAATCACGGCCAGAACTAAAAGAAGTGTCAGAAAAGTGTTTGAGCTCTTTCGAAACATCGTGACCTCCTTATTACTCGAGGGCGATCTTCTCCCGAGATTAAATTTATAATCGAATATGCGTTTAAAGTCAAGAAGAACAAAATTATATGGGGAGAATCAGGGGCGACGACTCGTTAGGAATATGCGAAAATTTGAGAAAGCCTCAACTTCCGTCAAGCTGAGAACCTTCAGTTCATTCTTAAAACTATACGGATGGGCGTTCCCCAAAAATCAAATTTCTCCCGCAAAAGCTGTGTGAAAAACTTTTCATAGGATGGAGCCAGAGAAACTCGCGAATGCGTAAAAAGGATAAAAGTCGGGGGGAGAATGTTTTTCTGAGTCATGTATTTAATCTTTATCCTTCTTTTCTTTCTAGAAAGAGGAGGGCAGTTCACATTGATCCAGGTGAGAAAATTATTTAACTGGGATGTCTCCACTCTTTTTTTTCCGTTGGCATAAACCTGCTCTGCCAAATCAAGAATTTTAATCACTCTTTTCCCAGATAAAGCGGAAACCGAAAAAAGAGGCGCGTAATTGACAAAATCCAATTTTGTATAGCACTTCCTCTTATACTCCTCCGATGTGCGAGTGTCTTTCTGGATCAAATCCCACTTATTTAGGGCAATGATCATGGGTTTTCCTGATTCACGCGAGAGATGAGCGATGGCCGAATCCTGTCTGGTGGGGAATTCCTGGGCATCCATGATCATGCAGATGACATCCGCCCGCCCGATATCTTTTTTTGCCTTAATGATACTGGCTTTTTCTCTTTTATCCCGGGTTCGGCTCAATTTACGGATCCCTGCCGTATCAACCAGGCTGAACGCTTTTTTATCCCTGTATATCAGAGTATCGGTGCTATCCCTTGTTGTCCCGGGAATTTCACTCACGATTAACCTTTCCTCTCCGCAGAGGCGGTTCACTAAGGATGATTTTCCCACATTAATGCGTCCAACCAGAGCTATTTTCAGAGGTTTGCTCTCTTCTTCTTCGAGGCCAGAAGAAGGGATGAATTCCAGGAGAATCTTCTCGAGTATTTCCAAATTTCTTTTGTGTTCGGCAGAAATAGTAAAAATTTCTTCTTCCCCTAATCTGTAAAAATCGCCAATCTTTGCCTCCTCAGATGGAGAGTCAATTTTATTGACAACGACAAAAATCGGTTTGTTTAACTTTTTCAAAGACAGATAGAGTTCCTTTTCTGCTGGCAGCAAATCCCTCCTTCCATCCAACACAAAAAGAAGTAAGCTCGCCTTCTCCGCCGCTTCTTGGGCTTTTTTTCTGATTTGAGAAGAGAGAGGGTCCTCCTGGGTGTCAAAAAAACCGCCTGTGTCAATCAGAACGCATTTCTTCCCATTCAAACTGCAGACTGCAGAAACCTGATCCCGGGTCATTCCAGGAAGCGAGTGAACGAGCGATTTTTTCTCTTTGAGAAGGCGATTGAAGAGTGTGGATTTTCCCACATTCGGAAAGCCTAAGATAGCAATTTTCGTTAATTTCTTCATAAGGAAAAGCGCCCTTTAGCTCAGGAGTCGATTCTGGTGAAACTACCGGGCAATTAAATCATACAGAGGGAGAAAGGGTCGACTCAGATTGATATGGCCTCCCAGAGTTTCTCTTTCCCGACCATCGATTAAAATAAAGACTTTTTCAATGGAATCAAAATTATAAGCGAGGGAATTCACCACGGAGAAAATCGTTGATATTTCAGCCGATGAACCGAAAAGATTTTTCTCCACGATTTCTTTTGAAAAATCCACATAGGCCACTCCCTTGTCAGTCACAAAAAGCTCTCTCAGTCTGGCTTCAGGAGGGAAAGGCGATATATATCCTTTTTGAGAGCCTTTGATGAGTTCCACGATAGTCCGTTTGGCCTGGCGGACTACGGATGAATCAGCAGGAATTTCACGTTCTTCCGGATGGAGAAGAGTATCCTCTTCTGAGAGAAAAAACAGAACGACTGTTCGAGTTTGACCGGGCTGAGCAGGTAATGGTTCAACCTCAGGAGGAGACGTCAGTATGGCTGGAATGATCTTATCTTTTATGCCGCTGGTAAAAAAGATAACAGCGAGAACGACCAGAACCACAAAAAGAAATCCAAGAATCGCGACCTTTTTACCATTCATGACTTCGTTCTAACGTCGAGCATAGCGATCGATATAACTCTCGACACCTCTATAAATTGCCTCGACTACATTATTCTGAAACCATTCTGTCAGCAGCTTTCTCTCCTCGTCGGGATTGGAGATAAAGGCCACTTCCACCAGAACAGCCGGACAGGCGACTCCGGTCAATACTTTGAAAGGAATCTGCTTGATTCCTCTATTTTTGGTTCTCAGGAGAGAATTGAGCTCTTCCTGGATGGTCTCCGCAAGCAGGCTGCTTTCTTTTAGATAAGCGGATTGGGCCATATCCCATAAAATCATGGCTATCTCATCCTCGTTATCTCCGCCTATGCCCCTTTCAACTTCAGCGGGATTGTTTTCCAGGTAAGCCAACCTCCTGGCTTCATCATCCGAGGCCTCTGTGCCGAGGAAAAAGGTTTCTGACCCGCGAGCATCTTTCCGGAATGAGCTGTTGACGTGAATACTGATGAATAGATCGGCCTTGTTGGTATTGGCGATGGCCGCTCTATTCTCAAGCGAAACACTCACATCAGTTTCTCTTGTCAGGACAACGCGGACGGGCCGATTCCGTTCGATGACATCCCTCAATTTAAGGGCGAGAGCCAGGGTGATATCTTTCTCGAGTGCTCCGTATTTTCCCTGGGCTCCGGGCTCCATCCTCCCCCCATGACCTGGGTCAATTACAATGGTCTGAATCTCCTCCGCAGAAGTCTGCTCTCCCTCTCTGGAAAGGGCTGAATCGAGTAGAGACCGAATCTCTCTATCTCCTCTGCTTTCATCAGCGCCCTCACTGAAATCAATAACTAATTGTGTCGGGTCATTGATGACAAAATAATCATGGCTAAAATTTCTGACTTTGGTCTTGATTGTCAGGATGTAATAATCTCTTCCCTTTGTCCAGCCAAAAGACTTGACAATCCGGCTATCAAAAGGCTCTCTCTGAATTCGAAAAGGAATATCGATGGCGATTTTCACCAGCAGGAAGGAAGAGCCTTTCTCTATCTCAAAGGATAAGGGGAAAGAAGGTGCGATGATAACACGGCTGAACTCTTCATAATCCCTGACAGATAATTTAAGGAAAGGCTGGATTTGAGATGCTGAACCAACTGAAAGAAGAAGGAAGAGAAGGACGGCCCCTGTGATTTGAGCGCTTCTTTTTTTCAGGCTAAGCAATTTCTTTCCACTTCTGTCTGCATCAAATTTCCATAGTGGAGGCGGCGGGAATCGAACCCGCGTCCGAAGACATTCAGCAGACAGCTTCTACATGCATATCCTCTTCTGCATCTCGTTCCGAAGTGTTCGAAGAGGAGGAACACATCCGAACCAGCCCTGATTAAGTTTCGCTTGCCTGGCTCAGGACGAACCTGGCTTGCTATCCTGCTCGACGACGCTTCTCAAGCACCGCAGGAAAACGCGTGAGAAACGGCATGCCTACTGTTAGGCAGCTACAGGCAGTTGTTCTGCACTTAGTTGTTTTCCACCTTTTAACGAGGTGGGTGGGATCTCGACATGCAACTTCTGCCTCACTATCTCCGTCGAAACCTGTTCGCCCCCATTTCTCAGGTTTCAATTATATTTCGGCTGAAAAATTTTGTCAATATGGAGGAATGGCTGTGAAAAGAAGGAATGAAAATCTGAAAAAAGACAAAAAGACACTCCGAATATAGCACAAACGGGTGAACACTGACTGAGTTAACCGAAATAGAAAAGAGGGAACTGTCCCTTTCAATCCTTATTTTAAGAAGAGAGGGGCTGTCCCCTTTTTTTGAGGAGCATTTAAGAAGTCGGCAGATTTTATGAATAATCCAGGTGAACGTGGATTATTCACGAGTCGAGGTTGCCTCAGGTACGAGGCACAGCGCAAGATGCTGTGGTCGTCCACCGCTCTTGCGCTGTAACGAAGTAAATGAGGTGAGATCGGCTCGCCCGAAGGGGAAAAGATGCCGACATAAGATGATCAATTTTCCTTAAGAGATTTTTTACTTGAGGTGTCGGCAGATTTTATGAATAATCCAGGTGAACGTGGATTATTCACGAGTCGAGGTTGCCTCAGGTACGAGGCACAGCGCAAGATGCTG
>CAZSGR010000042.1:0-17298 GCA_964606185.1 uncultured Eubacteriales bacterium | reverse complement strand
ATATTGGAGTTAGAAGGATTTTGAAATTCAACAACCGGACAGCAGTGGGACAGGCTACTTTTTTGGTAATGATATTAAAGGCAAAAGTGTCATTGCGGGCATAATACTAAAAAAGTGTTGCTGAGTGATTCACTATTTCATTTAAAATTAACAAGATATATTAAAAATCAGCTATGTTTATTGAAACGGTTCAATAAATGACCATAAGATGGTAGCTTTAATGGTTTGTCTACACGTTTTAAGTTATTTAATAACATGAGATTAAATAGAAACTGTTTCGCTGTGATGTACGGAAATAACAACACTTTTTTAGTATTATGCCCATTGCGAGCGCAGCGTGGCAATCTCTCTCACCTGTCATTGCGAGGAACGAAGTGACGTGGCAATCTCGTAAGAAAATTATGAAAAATTCATTTTTAAGATTGCTTCACTCCGTTCGCAATGACATCCAAAAAGAGTTACCGAATTACTGAGCGTGTACACCTATCCCCTTCCCCCCTTTTTTATTTAGGGAGGTCTATAAAAATTTGAGTTCCTTCTTTCTCCTTGCTTGATGCCTGAATCGAACCTCCATGTTCTTCAATGATTTTTTTTGAAATGGGGAGTCCTAATCCGGTTCCCATGTCTTTGGTTGAGAAATTGGATTCAAAGATTCTATCAAGCATCTCTTTTCCGATTCCAATGCCTGTATCTTTGATTTCCAGTCTGATTCTGACTTTCTCTTCAGAAACAATGATCTTGATCTCACCCTTGCCCTGGATAGCTTCGATGGCATTGATAAAGATGTTTCTCAGGGCGATCATCATCCGTCTTCTGTCTCCCACTAGCTGAAAATCTCGACCTTCATATTCTTCTTTAAATTTGATTCTTTCAGAGATCATATTCTTGTAGGGTGCAACTGTCTCCTGGATGAGTTTCTTCAAATCGAAAGGCTCTTTTTGAAAGACGACTTCTTTTGAAGTCTCCAAGAATTCTTGGGCAATTTTTCTCAGATTTTCAACTTCAGTGATGATATAGGAAGCTGATTCTTGAAGAGCCTGATCAAAGTTTTTCTTCTTGTCTTTATAAACTCTGAGCAAATGTTCCGCTGAGAGCTGGATGGGCGTCAGGGGATTCTTGATTTCGTGGGCCACTTTCCTTGCCATTTCTGCCCATGCGACCTTTTTACCCACGTCGGTCAGCTCCTGCTGGTGTTTCTTCAAGTTTTTGATCATAGAGTTGAATCCGTCGATGAGAGTTTTCATCTCATCCTGGGGTTTATGAGGGATGGAAATCTCGAGATTTCCTGAGCTCACTTCTTTTGTCCCCATAAGAAGTTTTCTTATGGGAGTCACGATCATATGCCCGATTCCTCGAGCGAATATGAGGACAACAGCGATGAAGAAGACAGAAATGAAAAACAGAAATTCAATCAAATCTTCTGTTGCCTTCGATATTTCTTGTTGTTCCAAAGGAAAAGGGAGTGAGATGAGGAGAAGAGAGTCTCCGAGTGAATAAGAAGTCGTTAGCGTGTGGAAAGTGTAACCTCCAATTTTTTGAGTTTGGGTGTAATACGGATTGTTTTCATACTGAATCTTGTAATAGATTTCTCCATCGATCAAATCCGGAATCAGTCCCGAGTCAAAGAACTCCCGACGACTGGAAGAAGTGATTCGGCCATCTTGATAGAGATTCACATCGCTGGAAATAATGGAGCTGATTTCCAGGACAATATTCTCTGGGGGTGAGATTAGGGAAACCATTTCTTCTTGCTGAGTGATCATGAAGTCTTCCATCACCCGGCGGACAAAATTGGCATGGATTTCTGCTTTTTCCGTAAACTGTTGGGTGAAGATTTGAGCGAAGAAGTTTCTGGTTAAGAAGGTGAAAAGAAGGAGAGGGATGAGTGCTATGGCCACGAAGGATATATAAACCCTGTTCGAAAACGACCAGAGGGGATTCTTGAACTTTTTTCCTGTGACAACTGTGAAAAGAATGAAGAAAAAGAGAGATATGGCAAGGTAGAAAAAGAAAAGTCTCATGAACTCCGTGAAAAAATTTAAGAAGTTTTTTTTCGGGATGAAGAGAGAATAAATCCTTTGATCTTTCTTGAAATAGAATGAGCGATATTTTTTCCTCTTGTCAATAAAAACTGACCAGAGAGAGTCTTGAGAATCGATTTTTTCCAGCACAGCGGGGGGAATACCAGAGGAGATGTTGTTAGGATTGAAAATCAACCGGCCTTCTGGATCGAATATGGCAAACCCTAAGTCAAACCGGTTAAGGGAAGGAATGGAAGTGACTCTCAAGAGCTCAAAATAGGGATTGGCGGAATAGAGGAAAGGAAGCATGTCGTAATCGATCGAAAGGTAGAGAATCGTCCGCCCCAGGTGATTTTCATCCGCAAACCAGTCTTTATAACCAAGCAGAAAATCTCTTTCTTCACCCATTATAGGGATATTCAGGTAGGAAATAGACCATTCCCGGCTGATGGGAAGCTCGAAGTCAAAGTTGTAGAATTCAGGAACATTCAAAGAGAATCCGGAGAGCAACTCTTCTTCTTTGGGATCGATAATTTCCAGGCTTGAATACCAGTTAAATTTTGCCGGGAGAGTTCTCTCCCATAAAGAGTGTGCAAAATCAGATGGCTCAGAGCGCTGCAAGAAAGAGATGATGGATTCTTCCTTTTTATCGATCTCTGGAAAGGATTGATTGAGTATAAACAAACCCCAAGGTTCCTGGGATTTAATAATGTTCTGGAGCGAATTCTGGAGAAGGGAGTTATTCCGGCTGGAAGTGGAAAGATGAAGAGAAGTGTATATGAATAGCGTGGGGAGAAGAAGAGCCGAGAGCATGACTTCCTTTCTTTTTATGAGCTTTGGTAAAAAAGAGACAAAGAGGGCCAGAGTGATAATCAGAAACTGAAGAGTAAAGAGAAAGAGAGAATTTCTGCCTTTAAAGAGGAGGAAATAGGCTCCAAACTCAAAGATGAGGATAATGAGGGGAAGAAAAATTGTGGAGTGACGAGAAATGATTCTCAATCCTGTGAATATGGCA
This sequence comes from uncultured Eubacteriales bacterium, assembly GCA_964606185.1. GTDB lineage: Bacteria > Acidobacteriota > Aminicenantia > Aminicenantales > Aminicenantaceae > SOIA01. The sequence continues at coordinate 14,262 of CAZSGR010000042.1, read as the reverse complement.
AACAGGGTTACAGAGAAAAAGAGAAAGATACTGAGATGGAGAAGAAAAAATGATGCATTGAGCGAGAAATGGAGCAGGTTAATGTTGGAGTGCGAAACAAGACGGAAGAGCAATTCTTGAAAGACAAAAATGAAGAACAGGGAGGTAAAGATAACGACCAGAATAATGGGCACAGAAAGAAGAGAGAATTTTTGACTCTTGCCTTCAAAGAGATTTCGAGAATAGATCCCCAGGCATCCTGCGATCAAAAAGAGAAAGAAGGCGGTGAGAAAGATGTCAGCAGGGGACTTTGTGAGTATCCAGACGGAGAAGAAACTGGCTGAGGATGGCGAGAAGATGGGAAGGGATTGGATTTTTTCCAGATTGCCTAATGGGAAAAAAATGAGCCTCAGCCCAACCAGTATAAGGACAACTAACAATACTGGCAGGAGTTTCCGCTCCTTGGAGAACAAGGGAGATTTAACACAGTGGATGAGGAGAGAGAGAAGGGAAACACCGAGGAGCAAGTAGAAAATCAGAAGAAAGTTTTCCTTCTGACCTGCGAGTTTTGCAGAAAGCGTCAGGGGGTAGAGGGAGATAGTCGCGACGATTTTTTTCGCCTCATTTCTCAAGGGAAAGAGATATGTGCGAATTTCGTTCTGAGGCCCTGGCTGGGCGAAGTATTCATCCTTGTGCCGGGAAAAGAGTTTTTCAAACCCTGAGACATCATCTCGAAAATCCGAGTAGTCGATAGCGCAGTTGGTGAGCAGCTTAGGTTTCAAGAAATGATATTCTTTGAGATAGGGTGTTTTGAATTCCGGGATAAAAGCCATAAGCCTGTAGAAGATGATGTATTTGCCCTGTGCGGCTTTCTGCAGTGCAGCCAGATAGACAGATGATTTATGTTTGATGAGAACTGAAGAGTCTTGTCTGAGAAAGTTGAACGAGTCTTCCTCAGGAAAGGGCGCTTTAATAAAATCAGCGATATTCCCCAGCCAAAGGATGAGCCCTTCTTCGCTGGTGTAATAGCCGACGCCTTCAATTTTAGTATTGAGGTTAAGCCTTTTGAAAAGTCTGAATATCTCGTCCTTCTCTTCAGGAAAAGGAGAATTCGAGATTAATCTTTTCTTCAGTTCCATGTGGGCGATAAGAGCATCGAATTCGCTTTCAATGGCTTTTGATTGTCTCATCAACTGACCCAGACTTTTCTGAGAGTATCTTGAAGAAACGAATGATGGAAGGAGGAAAGAGAGAATCAAAGCCACGGCTGAGAGTACGATCCCTGAAAGAAATCCAAAGAAGAAGCCTTTGTTTTTCAGAGATTGAGCAAATATTTTCAAATTTTTTCTGCCTTGATTTCTATTATTTTCCAGATATTTTTAATTTCCCCCTTTTTTTGATTCGCTGGAGAGAGCAAATCACGGTCTAGAAGTTCTTTTTCATTCACCAGAAAAAAGAAAATATGCAGGACGTGTTGATCATCATTTTTATTGTCTCTGAACGACCACCTGGCTTTGAAAATAAAGCTTTTTTTATCTGAAGCTGTGGGGATTTCGCTCTCTGAAAAAAATTCGAAGGTTGTATAGGAGGAAAATATTTTTTTAAACAGAAAATAAGCTTGCTGATTGGAGAGCTGGTCGGAGAATGAGATGGGCTCCGGGAGGGAGATGTTGACTGAGCTGCTTGATGAGAGATGAGAGTAGAATATCTTTGGATTATTTTGGAGGAATGCTTTTTCTATGTCTTGTGTAGTTGTGGAAAGAAGAGAGAAAAGTAACGGAAGAAAGATTTTGAGATATACCACTTAAAAAATATTATCATAGCTTTCCAGAATTTGGCAAGGGAGGCAAGCAAAACAGTGAAAGGAGACAGGTGTACGCGCTCGGTAATTAGGTAAGACTTTTGGTAATGATATTGAAGGCAAAAGTGTCATTGTGAGCGCAGCGCGGCAATTTCATAAAGAGGTTGGAATAGATCGAAGGTGTCATTGCGAGTGAATCGTGGCAATCCCATAAGAAAAAATATATTTCTTTCTATGAGATTGCTTCACTCTGTTCGCAATGACATTATAAAAATGTTATCGAATTATTGAGCAAGTAAGCCTGTCCTTTTTTTTTAGATTAGCGTTTTTTTGTCGTTTTTTTACTCTGAGTCTCTGCGTCTTTACTCTGAGTCTCTACCTCTGCCATCTCCTGGGAAATAATGTCTTTCAATTCTGTTTTGATTTTGTCTATTTTATGCATCTGGCTGGATATTTTGGTGAAAAGAGACTCCTGGCTCTTTGTCCCTTCGTGAATGAGAAATGCGGCACTCTCTGAGCGGCTTTTAAACAGCCCCGCATCGACCAGCATTCTGAGCTTTTTATCGCTGTCTTCATTAACTCGAATGGTGAGAACGGTGTTTCTTGAAGCCAGCGCTTTATCGATGACTTTTTTAATGGATTCTGCCGTCCTCACCGCGAATTTTTCAACTTGAGAGCCCAGATCATCGAGAGTGCTCTGGTGTTTCGTTGCTTTCTGCTTTGTTTTTGTTTCTTGTGTGGTTTTTCCGCTTTTCATTATTGTTGTCTCCTGTAATTTGTAATTTAATTACAATATACAAAGTTGCATATGAAATGTCAAGTATTATTCACGGGGAAAGTTCGTGAGGGTGGTAGGATTGTGTAGGCTGACTTTTATGCTCTCCGTTTAGGGAGATTCAAGAAAGTCAGTTGTTTGAGTTGCAGTCGGTCTATGCTGCCTATTCTTGTTCTTTTTCTTCTTCTTCTTTTTCTTCCTCTTTTTCTTCTTCTTCCGGGGCTTCTTCTTCAAGCTTTTTCGTTCTCTTGGCGTCTTTGATGCTACTGATTCCCGCGATAAATGCGATCAGGCCGATAAAGAAGAGGAGAATAGGAATGAAGCCAAAAACGAGTTCATAGAATTCGCGCCACCAAACAAAAACAGCTAAGTAAACGCCTCCGGCCATGGCAATGAGGCCGATTAAAATGGCAAGGAATTTTCCCATAAGCGTACCTCCTGATAACTTATAATGTCAGGATTTTTCAGTGGCGAATTATAACAAATCATATTTTAAGAAGCAACAAAAAAGAAAAAGGGAGCAACATTCCCGATGTCGCGCAATCCATCTCCAAATGCTCCATTTTCTTCTGTGTTTTGCTGCGATGCCACCACAATTTTGGAAATGCTGTGCAATGGAAAGTCGTGTGGAAAAAATTTTCATTTCTCTTTTTATATGCGTTGTGATGAGATAGAATAAAAATCACCACATCATCAGGAAAAAGGAGGTCAAATGCAAATGCCGTTTAAAGGATTTAACAGAGTTGGAGTAATCTTTTTCTTGTTTCTAAGCTTGTCTCTTGTTTCTTTCTCCTCTGAGACGAACGATTCCTTTCAGATTGGAGAGATCAAAGTGGCTCCTGGGGAGTCAAAGTCCGGAAACCTGTCTGTTCCTGAGAAAAATGGTATCAGCAGCTTTATTCCTGTGACTATCATCAATGGTTCTAAAAAGGGGAAGGTATTGGCTCTTGTCGCAGGCGTTCACGGCTATGAATATCCTCCTATTCTTGCTCTCTATCGAGTAAAAAAAATGATCGATCCTCAGACATTATCCGGCACAATAATTATGGTTCACATCGCGAATATCCCTGGCTTCCAGAAAAGAATCATCTATTATAATCCCTTTGATTGGAAAAATCTGAACCGTGTTTTCCCAGGGAATCCTGAGGGGACACTCAGCCAGAGGATTGCTTATGTCTTGACAGAGCAGGTCATCAAGAAGTGCGATTACCTGATAGACCTTCACTGTGGGGACGGGAATGAGGCTCTTATTCCCTACACCTACTGGATGGCCAGCGGGGATAAGGAAACGAATGAGATCAGCAAAAAAATGGTTCTCGCTTTTGGAATAAAATACATCATCATTGATAAGACCCGCACAAAAGACATTACTGAATCGAAGTACCTGGGGAATACCGCCGTCCTCCACTCCAAACCCGCCATCACCACAGAATCTGGTTATCTGGGCAAGACGGACGAAGTATCGATTGTCCGCAACATCAAAGGCATTCTCGGCGTCATGAAACTTTTTCGAATGATTGAGGGCGAACCTGATCTGGTTTCCGACCCGGTTTGGATTGACCGATATGAGGTCGTTTACTCTCAGCATGACGGTCTGTTCTATCCCCAGACGACAATGGGCTATTATGTCACTCAAGGACAGAAAGTGGGGACCATCACAGATTACTTCGGGAACATCAAGGAAGAGCTTCGGGCTCCGTTCAGCGGCATCGTTCTTTATGTCATCAATACGCCTCCGATCAGCAAGGGAGAGCCTCTGTTTGAAGTCGGACGAGTGAAGAAGAAATAGAGCCGTTATTGTACCAGCGGGACGAAGCCAGAAAAGGCCTTAAGCTTTCGACGGATCCTGCTGAAAAACGCGGAGTTCAAAAGCCGGAGAAAAAAAGGAAAGTGATTTGAGACTGAAAGGCGCAATTTTCGATATGGACGGCACAGTGGTGGACGTTCCTTATGACTGGGGAGAAATCAAGGCTGAACTGGAGACACAGGGAAAACCGATACTGCCCTACATTCATAACCTCGGTGAGCCGGAACGCTCAGAGAAGTGGAAAATCCTGGAGAGATTTGAATATGAAGCCACCCAGAAAGCGAAGCTGAAACCAGGGATGCGTGAATTCCTTGGTCTGTTGAGCGCGAGAGGAGTGAAAAAAGCCCTGGTGACAAATAATTCCCGGAAGAACGTCCTGTTTCTTCTGGAAAAATTCAGGCTGGAATTTGACTGTGTCATTTCACGGGAGAGGGGACTCTGGAAACCCTCAGGAGCTCCACTCCTTGTGGCCTTAAAAGAGCTTCAGTTGGATAAGGAGGAGTGCTGTGTTGTGGGGGACTCTCATTTTGATGTTCGAGCGGCTGAAGAAGCGGGCATCCCTCTCATATTCATTTTGAACGAGGACAGGGAAAGATTCGATAAGATGAACGCAGAGGTGTTCAGTTCTGTAGAAGAGCTGCAGACAAAAATAGTAAAGTTGTTAGAGAAGGAAAACGTGTGAACACCGCTTATCAGTTTTTATCTCGGAGTTCTGTGATTTTATCTAAGAATGTTCTCTTCAATTTAGTTTAGGTTATTTCAATTATATGACATGGAAGAGAATCACTCACATATACTTTAAATGGAGAAGGTCAGGAATGAGATTATTTTCTTTCGACCTCCCCGCAGGAAAGAGCACTCATTCCTTTCAAAGGAGGAAAAATGAACATACCGATTTATCAGGTGGATGCCTTCACGGATAAACTTTTTGGCGGGAATCCGGCTGCGGTGTGTCCTCTAGAGGATTGGCTGAGCCCGGAACTTATGCAGAGCATTGCCGCAGAAAACAATCTTTCCGAGACCGCTTTCTTTGTGAGGAAAGAAAAGATTTTTGAGCTGCGCTGGTTTACTCCCAAGATAGAAGTGGACCTCTGCGGGCATGCGACTTTAGCGTCAGCGCATGTGATTTTTAATCATTTGGGCTTTAGTGAGGAACAAATAGTTTTTTCTACTGTGAGCGGAGAGCTGAGAGTGACAAGTGAGAACAGCCGGCTCATCCTGGATTTTCCTGCCACACCTCCATCCCCGGTTGAGATAGAAGAAGGGTTGATTCAAGGACTGGGCAAGAGGCCGACTGAAGTTCATAAATCAAGGGATTATCTGGCTGTGTTCGGAAGCGAAGCCGATATTCTCTCGCTCAAACCGAATTTCGATATTCTCGGAAAATTAGATTGTCTGGGTATCATTGTCAGCGCCAAAGGGGAAAACTGCGATTTCGTCTCCCGGTTCTTTGCCCCGGCGGCCGGGATCGATGAAGACCCGGTCACAGGTTCGGCCCACACGACATTGATCCCATTCTGGGCAGAGAGGCTGAAGAAGAATGTATTGCATGCGTTCCAACTTTCCAAAAGGAAGGGTGAGCTATTTTGTGAGCTTGCTGGTGATAGAGTCAAAATTGGAGGACATGCTGTGACTTTTTTTGTGGGGGAAGTCAGCCTTTAGGGGACTTTCCTCAAGGAGACACCTTAAGGTTTGTCGGACACTTTTTTGAAACCAAGGAAATAGATGCTTCTGGTTTTTTTTCTTTTCATCAGATAATAATGATTTAAGGTGTCCCCTTGGGGAACGTCCCCATAAATCGTCCCCATAAATTCACTCATATCTCAGACTTATTGCCGGATTCAATAAGGCTGATTTTATGGTCAGAAATGATACAGTTGCAAAGGCAACCAACAACGAAAGGGCAGTGCATAGAATAAAAACGCCGGCCCCGATGTTTGTTGGATATGAGTAAATAAAATGGATTAGCCAATTCATAAAAAAGTAGGCAATGGGGATGGCGATGATGTTGGCAATGACGACCAGTTTCATGAAGTCTTTAATGAGCATTTGAACGATCCCGGAGACCGTAGCTCCGAGCACTTTTCTGATGCCGATTTCCTTTATTCTTCGTTCAATGGCATAGGAAGAGAGCCCGAATAATCCCAGACAAGACAAAAATATTGCCATTAAACCCAGAGCGCCTGTCAATTGAGCCGTTCTGTCGCCACTATTCATGTCTTCGAATGCATTCTCCAGAGTCTCATACTCAAGGGGCTGGTTCTGAACTAAAATGTTCCATTGTTTCTTCATGTATTCAGCGGCACTGGAAATTTTATCCGGAGAAGAAACTTTTACATAAACAAAATTGAGGCCATCCGGATTTAAATAAAGCACAGCCGGAGTAATTTGACTTAAAAAGATCGATTTGAAATGATAGTCTTCGGTAACACCGATGACCATGCCCTTTTTTTCTCCGATGACCAATTGCTTTCCGATCGGATTCTCCCACTGCAGTTGCTCGGCCGCTGTTTCGTTGATGATAAAGCTATTGACATCTGCGAAATCTTGAGAAAAGCTCCTGCCCTGCCGGATCTCTATTCCCAGCATTTCAATAAAACCATGATCGACACCATAAGTATTCATATTTAATGCGTCCTCTTTAGCCACTCCCTCTGGTACGACCTGCTCTTCTGTGTCCCACTCAATAGGTAATGCGGTGGCTGCCGAGACGGAGACGATATCTGCGTGCCTGACCAGCTCTTTTTTTAAAACATCGAGTTTGGTCCTGGCTTCTTGATTCAAATTTGCAGCAATGATCCCTGACCTGTCGAATCCTAGATCAACATTTAGGTTATGATTGGTTTGTTTTATGGTTATTATGGTCATCAAAATTAAAATAATGGAAAATGTGAATTGGGTGACAACCAGTATTTTGCGAAATCGACTTCCTTTCTTTCCTTTTATGAGCCTTCCTTTAAAAACTTGAACCGCTTGAAAAGCCGATACGTAAAAAGCGGGATAACTTCCCGCAAATAAACCTGTGAGTATGGTTACGCCAAATGTCAGAATCAATACGGAAGGAAACTCCCAGATCGAAGCTATGAAAATCCCTCCCAAAATCGCAATCATTCCCGGACGGGCAATCTCGGAAACCAGCATGGCCAAAGGTAATGAAATAAAGGCCATGAGCATCGATTCTCCCAGGAACTGTTTTATCAACTGCATGCGTTTGGCACCGATGACCTTACGGATTCCCACTTCATTGGCACGCAAGGCATAACAAGCTGTGGATAGATTCATGAAATTGATACAGGCGATTATTAATATCAGAACAGCAACGATCCATATCGCGATATAGCTAATTTGAGCATTACTCCAATAACAGTCAATCTCAGCTGAATTTAACCGAAAGTCCTGCAAGGGATGAAGATAGAGACGCTGCGGAGATTCATGAGAATCGGGGTAATATCTTTGAATAAGAGCAGATAGCTTCGCATCCAGCTTTGCGGGGCTGGCTCCGTCAGAGAGAAGCAGAAATGTCGCCTGATTATTATCGCTCCAGTCATCCATCCGGATATTCATTGCTCCGGCTGTTTCCATGGACACGAGGAAGTCAAATCTAATGCTTGAATTCATGGGAATGTCTTCGATAATTCCGGTGACGACAACATCAAAATCATTGTTTATAGTCAGGCTTTTCCCAATGGGATCTTCATTCCCGAAATATTTTAATGCCGATGTCTCTGTAAGAACGATGAAATAGGGGTTGGATAAAACCGTCTCGGATTGACCCTTAATGAGATTAAACGAGAAAATGGATAGAAAATCAGCATCGGCAAATCGAATCCTGTTTTCATAAAATAATTTATCCCCGTGCCTGACAACCAACCTCCCTTGAGGAGAGAATCTTGCTGCCCTTTCGATCTCCGGAAATTCGGCTAATAAAGCATCTTTGAGCGGTGCTGGAGTAATGGCTGAATGGTAGTCCCTCTCCACGCCTCTGGAAAGAACCTGGACAACACAGTATATCCTGTCAGCATTTTTATGAAATGAGTCAAAGTTTGATTGAGAGAACAGCATGAGAGCGAACAGAATAAAAACTGCCAACCCCAGCACCAAACCGGATATGGTTATGGCTGAATAGATTTTATGCTTTGTAAGATATCTCCAGGCAGTCTTAATGTAATTGCTTAACATGACAGCGCCTCTCTTTTTTATGGCGTTTTTAAAAGCGGCATTTCAATCGACATTTCCTTTTTTAGAGTGCAAAAAATATGCCAATATGACCTCATGGGGTTTTCGAATACTTATTGAGCGTTAGTTGTCCATTATCGAACAATTCATGTCCGCATCTGAACAGAAAGAAGGTGTCCCCCTGGGTTACGTCTTCATTATGATTGCGAGGAACGAAGTGACGTGAGAATCTCAGCCATGTGTCATTGCGAGGAACGAAGTGAAATGGTAATTTCATAAAAAAATTTATTTTTTCTACGAGATTGCCGCGCTTCGCTCGCAATGACACAAGGATGAGATTGCCGCGCTTCGCTCGCAACGACAAGTTGATCTTCAGTATCGTTAATAAACTCAGATTGGAACGTCTCCATTATCACTCTGAACAGAAATAAGGTTTCCCATGGGAAACGTCCCCATTATCAAAACAATCCCCATTCACTCGAATTTTCCCTGAAAAAGGTGTATAATGGCCGAGAAAAGGGGAGTGCCATGAAACGATATCTCCCGAATGGAAGTTTTAATTTATAATAGGAGAAAGCGCCAAGTTTGGGAGGCAAACCATGCGAAACAACAAACTATTTCCATTCATTTCGATTTTCATTTTCCTTTTTCTTATTGGTTTTTTGACAGCGGATCTTCATGCGGATGGATTCATCATTCCCAAGCCGCATCCCAGAGAAAAGATCCCTCCCCTGAGTGTGAAATATCATCGCGTCAGTGTGGAGATCGTCAATCAAGTCGCTAAGACATCGATTGACCAGGTCTTCATCAACAACCACCCGAGAGATATTGAGGGAATATACATATTCCCTCTTCCGGAAGAAGCCGCTATTTCTGAATTCGCGATGTATATCGGGGACAAAAAAGTTGAGGGAGAGATCCTGGATCGGGACCAGGCCCGCCGGATATACGAAGATATCGTGCGGAGGATGAAAGATCCCGCTCTTCTCGAATATGTCGGCCGCAACATGTTTCGGGCCAGGGTTTATCCTATTCCTGCCCGTGGAGAAAAGAGAATCAGGCTCTCTTACACGGAAATTCTAAAGGCAGAGAAAAACCTTGTCCGTTATGTCTATCCTTTGAACACAGAGAGATTCTCTCTTCATCCCCTTCAAGAAGTCGCGGTTTCTGTTAAAATCAGCTCGAACGTACCAATCTCGAATGTGTATTCATCCTCTCATAAAGTCTCAGTCCGGAAGGAAGGGCCAGGTCAGTCAACAGTCGGTTATGAGGAAAAAAACGTGAGACCTGACAAGGATTTCATTCTCTATTATTCCCTTTCTGAGGATGAGATCGGACTATCGTTCATGAACTGGGAGGGCCCTGATGATAACTATTTCATGCTCCTGGCCTCACCGTCCTTTGTGAGCCCGAAGGAAAAAGTTCTCAATAAAAACATGATTTTAGTTGTCGACAGCTCTGGAAGCATGAGCGGGAAAAAGATCAAACAGGCAAAAGAAGCCGTGAGGTTTGTCATCAATCATCTGGATAAAGGAGATAAATTCTCCCTTGTCGATTTTGATGATGGAGTCAGCCTGTTCTCTCCAAGACTTCTCCCCGCGACCTCAGAGAACATGGAAAGAGCTCTGAGTTTTGTGGAGGAAATTGAAGATTCTGGAGGGACCAACATCAATGATGCGCTGCTTCAAGCCCTGAAAATGATCGAACCCGGGGAAAGGCCCAATTATGTTCTTTTCCTCACTGATGGCCTGCCCACGGTGGGCATCACTCGGGTCGCAGACATATTGAAAAATATCGAGAAAGCCAACGAACAGAAATCACGGATTTTTGTCTTCGGAGTCGGGTATGATGTGAATACTGAGCTGCTGGACAGAATTTCCACAGAAAACCGGGGAACCTCGGTTTACGTGGATGAAAATGAAGACCTGGAAGTCGCCATCTCAAGTTATTACGAAAAAATTTCATCCCCGCTTCTTTCAGATTTATCTTTCTTTTTTAGAGGAATTGAAGTTACAGACTTGTACCCCCGAGTCATGCCTGACCTATTCAGAGGATCACAGCTGGTTCTGATCGGGAAATATAAAGGCAAAGGCCCGGTTTCAGTGACACTCAATGGAAAAGTCGGAAAAGAGAAGAGGAGTTACACTCTCAGGGATCAAAAACTCGTCAAAGAAGATACATTTAGTTTTCTGGTCCGTCTCTGGGCAGCAAGAAGAATCGGTTATCTTCTTGAGGAGATCAGGCTCCAAGGAGAGAATGAAGAACTCGTCGAAGAAGTGAAAAAGCTCGGATTGAAATACGGGATCGTGACTCCGTACACATCCTTTCTGGTCACTGAAAAAGAGAGGCGCACTCTTGATGCCGCTGCGCCGGAAGCAGAAGAAGCTCTCGCTACCCGTAAAGTCACGGGTGCTGGGGCATTTAAAATTGCCAGAGTCTCACAGAGATTTAAAGAATTGGATAAAGCCATTCATGTGACTTCTCAGAATATAATATACAAAGAGGATAAGACGTTTTACTTGAAGGATGGAACCTGGGTGGACAGCCGGTATGAAGAGGGAAGCCCTGTCAAAGAAATCCAGTTCAATTCAGAAGAGTATTTTCGCTTGTTGACTCAGAAACCCGGAATGGCAAAGTATCTTTCTGTGGCGTCCAATGTTATTGTTCATTTTGAAGGGAAGAACTATAAGATAGTGGATCCCAGTTCGAAGCAAGAGAAAAAATAACACATTGGGGTCAGGGCTCGACATTAGACATTCCAATATGAGACCATATCTAGCTAGATATTAAGATGTGAGATTTACGACTACAAATCCTGGCATAGTCTGGATCAAGAATATCTTATGTCGAGCCCTGACCCCATTTATTTATTAGACATTTAAAAATAAGCCCGCCTTTGGATTTTAAGATTAGGAGTTTACAAGCCTTAATAATCTTTAGATCAAGAATATCTTATGTCGAGCCCTGATCCCATTTAATCTATGTGAGCAAAATTTTTTCCTGTGGGTCTACCGCTAAAATATTTTCTATTATAATGTGAATGGCTCACTTGATTTCTTAAGGATTATCGATACAATGGGGGAGAGATTTTGAGTTGAAGGAGAAAAAATGCATAAAGAAAAACTCCTCATGATTCCTGGGCCGAGCCCTGTTCATCCGCGTATCCTCAACAGTATTTCTCTCCCTACGGTTTCCCATGTGAGTGCTGAGCATGTTTCAGAGATGAAGATGGCACTGGAAAATTTAAAGAAAGTCGTCTTCTGCGAGAGAGGCGAGCCCTTTATAGTGGCTGGAGCGGGGACTCTGGCCATGGAAATGGCCCTGTTGAATATAATTGAGAAAGGAGAAAAGTTTCTCGTTCTTTCCCAAGGGTATTTTGGGGAGAGGATGGTTCAGATCGCTCAGAGCTTCAGCCTCGATTGTGACATTATCGAAAGCGAGTGGGGGAAAGCGGTCTTGCCGGAGGAATTGGATGCCAAACTCCAAAAGGAAGAATACAAGGCTGTGGTTTCGACTCATGTGGATACCTGTACAGGAGCCTGTGCGCCGGTAAAGGACTATGCGGGAATCCTCAAAGAGCAGGGTGTTTTCTTCATTGTCGACGGAGTTTGTGCCACAGGAGGAATTGAGGAGAGAATGGATGACTGGGGAATCGATGTGGTCTTGACCGCGGCTCAGAAATGTTTTGGGGCTCCCCCGGGTTTGGCAGTTTTAGTCGTTTCCGAAAGAGCGATGGAAAAAAGGAGAAATATGGAAGCGATTCCTGCCTATTATTCCGACCTGTTGAACTGGCTGCCTATCATGAAGGACCCATCCAAATACTTTTCAACTCCCTGTGTCAACGAAATCAGAGCGTTTTATGAGAGTACGAGAATCGTACTTGAGGAAGGAATGGAAAAAAGATTCCTCCGCCATTCTCGAGTGGCCCGGGCCATAAGGGCGGCTTTAACCGAACTGGGATTTTCCTTCTTCACACAGGAGCCATTTCTGGCTGATACTCTCTCTGTCGTGCAGTACCCTGAGGGAGTGGAGGACCAGCCCTTCCGGAAAATGTTTGCCGAGAATGGAGTTGTTGTTGCCGGAGGTCTGGGGGAGACAGCCGGAAAGGTTTTCCGGATGGGTCATATGGGAAACCTGTCTGAATCTCAGGTCCTTTTTGCCCTGGATGCTTTAGAAAGGACGCTTTCGTCACTGGGCTACAGTTTCGAGCCTGGTTCCGGGGTGCAGACCGCAGAGAAGATTTTAGGAGAATGAGAGGACAGAAAGAAATGCCAAGTCAGGTTTTTTTTATTCCCGCAAAAAGAGAAGAGGGCAATGAAGCTCTGGCAGTGAAGATGGAAAAGATTTTCCTCAAAACAGGATTGATAGAAAAAATAGACGATAAATCCTTCGTGGCTCTGAAGATCCATTTTGGCGAGAAAGGAAATACAGGGTTTATCAAGCCTCACTGGCTGACGGATATCATCAAGAAGATCAAGGGCAAAACCCCCCGGATATTTTTAACGGACTCCAATACACTGTATGTAGGGAAAAGATCCAATTCTATCGACCACCTCCGCCTTGCCTGGGATCATGGGTTTACACCTGAGAATGTCGGGATCCCGGTCATCATTGCGGATGGTCTTAAAGGCGGGGATGATGAAGAGGTCGAAGTGAATTTAAAAAGGGTGAAAAAAGTCAAGATTGGAAGCGCACTCTTCAACTCAGATGTTCTTGTTTGCTTGAGTCATTTCACGGGACATGGATTATCAGGATTCGGAGCCGCCATAAAAAACCTGGGGATGGGATGCGCTTCGAGAGCCGGGAAACTGGACCAGCACTCTGAGGTGCATCCGTGGATTAATCCGAAATACTGTACAGATTGCGGAGCGTGTTTTGATCACTGCCCTTCCGAAGCCATCGTTCATAAAGAGGATAAGGCGTTCATCATCGAGGAGAAATGCATCGGGTGTGGAGAATGCCTTGTGGTCTGTACTGCCGGAGCGGTCAAGTTTCGTTGGGATTCGGATGTTGTTCGAGTGCAGGAAAAAATGAGTGAGTATGCTTGCGGCATTTGGGAGTCTTTCAAAGGAAATGCGGGATGCATAAATGTTTTGCTCAAAGTCACGAAGGACTGCGACTGCATGGCAGAGGATGAGCCGGCCGTTGTCGAAGATATCGGGATTCTTGGTTCTCTTGATCCTGTCGCTGTCGATCAAGCCTCTGCGGATTTAGTGATAGAGAAGAGTGGCAAAGATATCCTGAAAGTCGGATATGATGTGGACTGGTCAGTTCAACTCCAGCATGGAGCTGAGATTGGCCTGGGAAGCCGCGAGTATGAATTGATCAAACTGTAAGGGGTCGAGGGGATTCGTTCGACTGAATAGAGAAAATTAGAATCGCAACAAATAAAGACAGTAATCCTACTTTTCGCTTTATGACTCTTTTTAAGTTTATTGGGTAGTTCAACCAATTTCCCGCTGCTGACATTTTTTTTCTAATATAGCTATATGCATCTGTCAATTTGGTGATTTAAATAATGTAAAAAATGCTACATTTGTCACTTATTTAGGACAAAAAATATTGGTATTGCTTTAATAAAGTTCTTATTTTATTAGCACATTTCTTGTTAATAGTAAGCATAAGATAAGAAATGTGAGATGCAAGATCCGAAAATTTCCAGCCGGGTGAGTTCTTAAAACATTACAAATCTTAGGATTAAAATCCAGATTATTGGATTAAGAG
>CAZSGR010000041.1:2856-18106 GCA_964606185.1 uncultured Eubacteriales bacterium | reverse complement strand
GAACGCAAGGGCGAGGCCGTCGTCATGTTTTTAAACGATATCCCCACCTCCCGGTATTTGCCCCAGATCTACTATTATATGGGAAGAGCCCTGGAAGGGATGGGAAGCGCTTCTGCATCAGAATCGTACCGACAATTCCTGAAAATTAAAGAGAAAGGCGAGGCCGATTGGATGGTCGAGGATGCCCGGCGCCGCCTTTCCAGGTAGGGACAGGAAGACAGGTCAGGGCATGAAAAAACCATTACCATTTCCATTTATAATTAACATAATGATGACTTTCATTCTATCCTTTCCGTGTTACTGTCAGGAGGGGAGAGGAAGCGGGCGAGTTTTTGGGTACGTATTTGACGAAGAGGGCAAACTCATATCAGGCGTCAAGGTCGTGATGGAATCTTCCGCTTATGATTTCAAACAGGAAACAACCAGTGACAAGAACGGAAAATGGGTGTTAATGGGTTTTGGCAAAGATGTTTACAGGTTCACCTTTTCGAAGAAGGGATATAAAACCGTTTTATCCCGGGTTTCGCTTTCAGGAATAAATCGTAATCCTGAACAGCAGATTGTTATGGAAAAGCTGCCCCTACAGCAATCATCTCAAATGATTTCGCCTGAGGATAAAAACAAACTCGAAAAGGCCTACCAATTCTATGAAGAAGAGAAATATACTGATGCGCTTAAGCTTTATGAAGAATTTGTGGATGCCTACCCAGATGTCTATCAGGCCCGGTTCAATCTCGCCAACACCTACTTAAGGCTTAAGCAGTATGATGCGGCAATTATTGAGTTGAAAAAAGCATTGGAAGCGCTGCTAGAACAAGGAGATGATCCTGAAGCAGGCAAGAAGTCTGGAGAGGTCCATGTTTTAATCGCAGAAGCTTACATGGATCAAAAAAACTATATAGAAGCGGCAGCCCATTATAAGCAAGCCATGGAAATCACCCCCCCGACTGATGCGGCTGTTGCCTTCAATGTGGCAGAGATTATGTTTACTGCCAACAAGGTGGATGAAGCCATCAAATTCTATCAATTAGCATCACAACTCAAACCTGATGCCGGGATTTATTATCTCAAACTCGGCTATGCTTATCTGAACAAAAATGATATTCCTTCTGCAATCAAGAACTTTGAGAAGTTTTTGGAATTATCTCCTGAGGATTCCAAAGCTGAATCTATCAAGAACTTGATTAACTCACTCAGACGCAAAAAATCCATAATTTATTAAGCTTCTTTAGAATTTGAGAAGACATTATCGATAAAGCTCTGCCTAAAACATCGCTTTTTATCAATGGTAAAAGTAATTTATTACATTAAGTTACGGTTGGAAGCATGTGATAGGAGAGAGAAGAAGGAGGCGCTTCTGCGCCTCCTTCTTTGAGATTGGATTTGTCAGCTCTTTTAGAAATCGAACATAATTTTTGAGCCAATCCGGAAGACTCTCGGGGGGTATATGCCTGTCATCTCGAGGAATGTCTGTGAGGCAGAACTCGAAACATCGACTACTCCAGTCGCTCTGTTTGAGTTGAATACATTGAAGATATCGCTAAAGACCTTTATTAATATCTTGTCGCCGATTTTAAATTCTTTTTCAGCACGGAGGTCCAGGTTGATTAAGTCTGGGAGTGTGTAGTGACCACGGGATTCAGCCCGGATCCAAGCATCCCTATTCATAACAAGTCCCAAATCCAGGCTGGATACCCATCTGTCATGCGGTCGACCTGATAGATAACTGAAATAGCCGCTTAGGTTAATGCCCCAAGGTCCTTTAAAAACTCCCTGAATTTTTATCTGATGTCTCCGCTCAAGATCCACACGACCATAGGCATTAGTGTGGGCATTGGGGTCGTTATAGAGACCAGTTCTCCCTTCGGATTCCCAGAAAGAAGTTCCCACCAGACCCTCTGCTTTGTTAAAGACATACGATGCATTGAGTGACCATCCGCGGGAAAAGCGTTTTACGAGAGTGAACTCAATTCCCTCATAATCTCTCTTTAAATCGGGGGGATTCACCATGTACTTTTCTGCAGGCTCATACCAAAGCTGGTCATAAAAGGCTATTGTGCTGTTATCAAAAGGATCTGTTGTTTCAACTCTAGCCCATCTGTTGGTAAATACCAGTTCTCCGGTTTCCATTAATGTATCAATATCAACTACAGTTGCATCGACATCTTCAATCAAATTTTTGTCCCATCTCCGGATATACCGTAAGCCAACAGAAAAGTCTTCCCAAAGTTGCCTTTCTATTCCGAAGGAAAACTCAGTTGTTGATGGCGTTTTAAGCCCATAATCTCCATAGCCCACCTGGGTGTTAACGCCTGGTACCCATGTATAATCGAGCCATGTGAGGTTGCCCAAGGTGTCGGTATATCCACCATAGCCCACCCAGTTAACCGGATGCAGTTCAAAACTGATGGTAGTGTAATTGTCCTGGAGATAGCGAGAAAAGTTAGTTTTTAGCAGAGTCGTTCCGTCACCGAAAATGTCGTAGATGATTCCCAATCTGGGAGAAAAGTTTCTCCATTCGAAGGCAGTGATCGTTTTATCTATCACCAAATTCCAGGTTTCCTGGGGATACCCAATGTGAGATAAATCTCCAGATCCGGGGATATCTCCTATTGAGCCATCTTGTTTTGGAAAATAATTAAAATTGTAATCGAATCGCAGACCGAGGTTCAGAGTGAGGTTCCTGAAAACATTCCAAGAATCATTAACAAAAACACCTAAGTTGAACGATTTAACCAGTCGATCATGTCCTGCGAACCACTCCGCATAGTAAAGATCACCGTCCCATGTGGAGTTCCAAACTCTAGTGAACCCCATACTATCTTTCGGCCCATAAGTTGTCACTACACGACGGCCTGACAAAAGGTTGGATTGAATTCCAAACTTCATTTCGTGGCTTCCTACAAAATCGTCCAGAAAAAGGATTCCATCAAAATTCAACTGAAGACGTTTTCTGGGATTCAGGTCATCCCATCCGTAGCTGTTTGAGTTTAGCCAGGTATCAGAGGCATAGTAGTTTTCAGCCTGATTATGGACGGTCCATTTAAGCTCTTTACTTGATGCACCGAATTTCAAATTGGTGACCATGTTTCTTCCATAAGTATGTGTCCAAATAGCGCTAAGCACATAAGTGGGAGATTTATAGGTCGTAGTTGTATCTTCTGTATCGTATTGAGACGCTCCATCGTGATCGATGTTGCGGAGGGAATAATTGAAGCCCAAAACAAGCATGTCTTTCTGACTTGGCTGGAAGGTGAACTTGATATACGGATAGAGCGTATTGTCTTTCCTGGGAGTTTCCACTTCTTTATCGTAGGGAAATCCGGGTGAAAAGTGCTCACTCCTGTAAGTACTCATGTTCAAAAAGAACCACAGCTTGTCTTTGATCACAGGTCCGCCTAGATTAAAACCCGGCTCCAACTCATATTTGGCACCGCTTGTGGCCCCTTCTAACGGAGTGCCTGTTGTATTGTCTGATTTTAGTTTTTCGTGGTTGAAGTAGGTCGTAATTTCGCCATTGAAATTGTTGCCTCCGGATTTAGTGACGACATTGACAGACGCACCTTTAACTGATCCATGCTCGGCACTTAGCCCACTTGTTTGAACAGAAATCTCTTTCATAATATCCACACTGAAAATGGTACCTGGGGAGGTGCCGACCACTGGATCATTCATTTGAATTCCATCCAAATTATAGGAATTATCTCGTATAGCCGACCCTTGGGAAGAGCTACCTGTAATCCCGGCTATCATGTTGAAGTATGTAATTAAGTCCCGAGCTGCTGGCACAGAATCGAGGAATTCCTTATCCAATGTGGCTGTCTTTGAAACAGACTGACGGTCCAGTGTAGGAGCTTGACCGACTACTGTAATGCTCTCTTCGATTCTCTCTGGCGTCATTTGGACATCGACTGTGAACGTTAAATTTGCGCTTACGACAATATCTTGGCGAATGACTTTTGTCATTCCTTCGATTTCAAAAGTCAAATCGTACTTTCCAGGAGGTAAATTCATGAAACGGTATTGACCTCTATCATTGGTTACAGAGGTCATCTTATCTAATACCATGGCAGGTGACTGAAGTGTAACAGACACACCGGGAAGAACCTCTCCATCTTCAACCTGAACTGTGCCTTTAATAGCTCCTGTCTGCCCCATCTGGGCAAAGGAAAAAGGTACTAGCATGGATAAGACTAAGAGAAGCATTAAAATTTTGTTTCGCATAACAATTCCTCCTTTTACCGATTTAATTTATGAAAATGAAAATATTTCTGAAAGTATCCTTGTTTATCACCTCCTTGCTTTAAAATTTTTTCTCGATTTAATAAACTGCATTTTTTATGCCAATCCTTATATGAGATTGTTATGCCTCCGCTTTAAGGTTTTCAGGTAAAACATTCAGATAAAAATTAAATTTAAAATAACTTACTCTGAGCTGTTCATCTGAATCTGACTGAATGCTTGTTCCATGATTAAGTTGTTGATTTAAATACAAGAACAGAAGAGTCAATGATTCGTCTGACAAGATTCAAACATGAAATTATGATTTAAAAGGCTGCCATTCTATACACCAAGATTCAGGCTCTCCAAAGGTTGGCTATAACTTAGGAAGATCTTTTGGATTATTCTGTGTATGATTTATAGACATTATTAATTATAAATTTATTCTCATTCTTAATTTATTCATAATTTATCCTCTTGAATTGAATTTTTTGTCTTTATTTTGGTTGGTTGCAACGATTTTAAATTTTCCTTAGTATTATTAGTTTGAAGATGTAAAAAAGGAGGAATTTCGCATGAAAAAACGACTGCAATTCAATATTTACATCATCTGCTTATTGCTAGTCTTTTCATCAGCTCTAGATGCACAAAAAATCGAAACCGTAGACGGTGTTCGGGTAGTCCATAATGGTAAGACGGGAAAATGGGGAAAGAAGCCTCAAGTCTCCATAGAATTCATCAGAAATCTTGGGGAGCTGGAGACCGAAGATGAGAATCTGGCTTTTCATATTCCTTCTGATATTGCCACAGACGAACAGGGCAATATCTATATCCTGGATGCCGGCAATCACCGGATTCAGAAATTTGGTCCTGCCGGAAATTATATTGCGACAATCGGGAGCAGGGGGCAGGGGCCTGGAGAATTCTATTTGCCTTTATCGCTCGAGGTTGACTCCAGAGGATATTTTTATGTATCGGACCCACAAAATCAAAGAGTACAGATCCTGAAACCGGACGGCACAGAGTATAAAACCATATCATTTCATGAAACTCCTGCCGGAACCATCAGACTTTTAAAATCAGGTGACATGGTCATGGAAAAAGGCGGAATCGTATTCGTTTTTGGCCCGGGTAGAGGATCCCAGGGCTCAGAAAAACTCATGAAAATATTGGACTCTGAAGGCAATATACTGAAAGAATTCGGAGAGCCTGCCACTTATAAAGATTCGTTTGTCAACAGGACGGGCAACAATTTTAGTTTCGTCATCGATCAAGATGACAGTGTCTATGTCTCATTCGAATACCAGAACCGGATAGAGAAATACTCTCCTCAAGGGGAACTTCTCTGGAAAGCGGATAGAAAGCTCGACTACAGCACAGATCTATCCAAGGCGAAAGCTCAAGTCAAAAGAAAGGGAGGGAATGTCAACGTCCAAGCGCCGCAGATGAACAGATGCTCTAAGGGAGTCGCAGTGGACGATAAGGGCAGAGTCTGGGTTCCCACTTTCAAGAGGCAGTTGAAAGAAGAAGAGCAAGTTCAAACCGGAATCAGCGTGGCAAATATGAACGGACAGCGAAGTATGTCCATGACTTTTGAGGGGGCCACCGACAACAGAGAAACCGACTCGTTCCAACTGGAGATCTATGAACAGGACGGGATTTTGCTCGGGACCATTCCTTTGACCCATTTCGTGGATGATATCCGGATAATCGAAGACCGGCTTTTTCTACTGGATAAAGCGCGAGGAGCCCAATATTACGAGTATAAGATTATTGAAAAATAACTTATAGGCAATAGATTCTTTCCTTCTTTAGATCACCTTTTTTTTCGATCTTGTCTTAAAGTGACTGGACTCATGTCATTGCGAATGACCGAAGGGAATTTGGAAATCTCGTAGAGAAAAATGTATTTCTTTTTAAGGGATTGCCGCGCTTTGCTCGCAATGACACAGGGATGAGATTGGAACGCTTTGCTCGCAATGACACAGGGATGGAGTTAAAACTCTTCGTTCTCAACAATAAAAGGGATTCATTATTTAATGATAAGGGGCAATCATTAGAAAAAAGCTAGATTTTAATTATTTTTGTTGAGTTTTCCGGATTAAGTCATCAAGTTTCTTTTTATCCG
Organism: uncultured Eubacteriales bacterium; assembly: GCA_964606185.1. Taxonomy (GTDB): domain Bacteria; phylum Acidobacteriota; class Aminicenantia; order Aminicenantales; family Aminicenantaceae; genus SOIA01. The sequence continues at coordinate 11,757 of CAZSGR010000041.1, read as the reverse complement.
GCGCTGACAATCGATTATAATTCACTTCTTTGTATTTTTGAAAATATTCCAGGGCTTTTCCATTGTTTCCTTTTGCCAGATAGGATAAGCCCAGATTGTAAAGAGGGTAGGCGAAATCAGGCTTCAGCTCCACAGCCTTTTCCCAGCAGTAAATCGCGGCATCAATATCACCTGCCTGGCCGTAAGCGCTCCCCAATCCGTTATACGCAGAGGCATAAGTCGGGTCGAGTTCAATGGCTTTTTTGAAATGCTGGAGGGCATTCTGGTGGTCACTCGCGTTTTTTGATCGGCTCAACCGGGAAAGATAAAGAGAACCGAGGTTATTGAAAACAATCGGGTAGTTACTATCGAGAGAAAGAGCTTTTTGATAGGCTTCCAGCGCATTCTGGAAATCCCCCTTGCTCCAGTAGGCCACTCCCATATAATTCCAAAGTTCCGGGTCGTAATCGATTAAAGCCAATCCTTGCCCGAGAATTTCAATCGCAGCGTCATACTGACCCACTTCTACTAGAAAAATGCCGTATGTGCTGATGATTGTGTAACTCGACGGATTATGCTCCAGACCCTGCCTGAGGACATTGACCGCTTCTTTCAATTTTCTTTGTTCTTTATAAAGAGTCGCAAGGTAAGAATAGGCGTGATCGAAATCCTCCCTCTCCTCGATAATTTCTTCAAGCAGTTGAACTCCCTCGTCGATCCGTCCGCTGTGATATGCCCCCATTGCCCTTGTCAGTTTATCCTGAAAGGGGAGGAGCGTTTTTAAATCGTCTCGGGGAGTGTATTTTTCCTTCCTTGTTGTCTGAGGACTGGAAACATAGCCCAGGCTTCTCAGCTTTTGGAGCGCTTCCCTGTCGATTTCTCGTTTACCCGCCGTTTCACTCGCAATAGACTGTTCCTCTACTAGTTTTTCCAGCTTGGAGATGTGTCTGCTCAAATTTTCTTCAGGCGCCAGGTTTTCTAGTTCGTCAAAATCTTTGGTCAAATCATAAAATTCCGGGATGGGCGAGTCTATAAATTTCCAATCACCTTCGATAAAGCCACGGAGAGGGGCCCAACCCCTGCTGTAATGGGGATACAAGGATTCAAAATAGATTGCCCTTCTAGATAATCTCTTTCCTCTTAAGGCAGGAAGCAGGGAAACTCCTTGGAGGAAAGAAGGCTTTTCTATTCCAAGAATGTCGCACACCGTGGGAAAAATATCGATATGGCACACTTCTTGATTGACTTTTGCCGGTTTTATTCCGGGAGAAGAGATGATCAGTGGAACCCAGATGGTGGAGTTGTAGGCAAAATAGCCGTGGGTAGATTCTCCATGTCCTCCCAGAGATTCCCCGTGGTCTCCGGTGAAGATGATCGTGGTCTCATCAGTCAGATTATTCTCTTCCAGGTAACCAAGTAGCTTTCCCAAGGCAAAATCCACATATGCCACTTCGCCATCGTAAGGATGCTCGTGTTGAGACTTGAAGGGCTCGGGCGGCTCGTACCGCTGATGCGGGTCAAAACAGTGTATCCAGAGAAACCAGGGACTTCTCTGGTCTTTCAGCCAGTCCATGGCACTATTCACGACGACCTCAGCCTTTCTCTCCACATAAGTGAACTTCTGAGAGCTTTGGCTGCCATAATTGTCATCATAGACATCGAAGCCCTGGGTTAGCCCGAACCTTGAATCCAGAGGAAAGGCTCCGACAAATGCTCCGGTGGAATAGCCATTGCTTTTCAAATGCTCGGCTAAAGTCAAAAATTCATCGATCACAATGAAATTGGAGTTGTCATGCACTCCGTGATACAGAGGGGTCGTTCCGAGAAGGATATTCGTGTGAGAGGGTAAAGTCGTGGGCGTATGGGCAAAAGCTTTTGAAAACAGAACTCCTGTTTCTGCCAGAATATCGATATTGGGAGTTTTGACATGGGCATCGCTGTAACAGCTCAGCCTGTCCGGACGCAGCGTGTCGATGCTGATAAGCAGGAAATTCTGCTTGTTATTCCCGGTATCTGACCTTGAGGATAAGGGAAAGAGAATAATCATAAAAGTGAGCAAGGCGAACGGGAATGAAGAAAAACGATTTCTTTTCATCTTATAATTTAAAAATTCTCGGCTGTTTTTAAAAAAAATCAGAAAATTGCCTATTCTCTTTGTTAAGATTTATAAAAAATTGAATAGATCTTCCACTATTTGTGCATTCACTCTAAAAGTTCTCTCTTCTTCTTTTATTGTATCATTGAAGGGGAGAACAAAAAAGCCCCTTCCGCCGCTAAGGCGGAAGGGGCTTGGAACTCGTGCTTTCTATACAGCTTAGAACGCGAACCGGATTCCGAACCTGAAAACTCTAGGATTAAGAATTCTCAGATCGTTATCGAAGTCGGGCGAGGCAATGCTTGTCTCTTTCTTCAGTGAATGAGCGGAATTGGTGATGTTGAAAGCGTCTGCAGAAAGTATCACTTTTGAAGTCTCAGTGATATCGAAGACTTTTTCCAACCTGAAATTGAGAACCCAGAAAGCAGGCAGGCGTTCATCTCCGAATTTGCCTCCGCCATCAGGACTTCCGTAGAGCTCATTGATTCCCAACTCCACCATATCAACAAGAACATAGGTCGGTTTGACGTATCCCTCACGTGCCTGGAATACTCCGCTGAAGGTGAGACCATACGGCAACTGGTAAAGGCCGGAAAGTTTGAACTGCCACCTGGAATTGACAAAAATTCCCTCAACTCCTGAACCTGAGCTTTCAAACGCTGCAACTCCGCCATCGAAATATTCTTGGTTGTTGAGGCCCATCTTCACATTAGACGCAAAGACATCAGTAATATATCCTGAATATTCTCCCTTGTAGAACCTTTTCCAATCAGAATAGGTGAACGAGCCGTTCATCATCCACTTGTTCGACAACCTCTTTGTCCAGACGAACTGGGCACCAAGATATCGGTCATATGCATCTTTATGATTTGTCTGGTACTGGTAAGGATAGAGCGCAGTGCGTCCGTAGTAATCATAATCTGTTGTAGGATCAGTGCCGGCTACATAGTAATTGTCGTCCGGTTCCAGGTTTCCATCCGTGTCCATGAACCTTATCCAGCTCTGGTTGTGGTATTTTTTGTAGAAGAGTTCCAGTCGGGCTGCAAAGTCAGTAAAGAGCTCCTTCTCATAAGAGAGAGTGACTTCATCCAGAAGCGGAGAATTGAAATCAGGATCAAAAGCATTGACAGCAGTCACATCCGTTGTGGGAGGGATGGGGACGTTTGAGCTGTAAAGCCAGAAAGTGGGATCAGTTCGATCTCTAAGAGCGGCTCCGTCATATCCATACAGCTCAGACTCTTGAACTCGTCCGTCCGCGGCTCCCATGACAAAATCCTGGTATCCATCCTGCCAGATCAGGTCGATTTCTGTAAAACCAAGCGGATTGATGAAATCTGCTATAGTAAATCCGGATTGAGAGCCATACCGTGCGACCGCAAGTTTGATGACATCCTTACCGTCTCCAAACAGGTCATAGGCCAGACTCATGCGGGGAGAAAAAGTCTTCCACCAGGGAATGCCTTCATCGAATTTATCGATACTGAGTGCGGGCATATAAGTGGGCAGCCACATTGAAGCAGGAATGTTTGCATTTTTAACGATGGATCTCTCTTGATCGTATCTGAGACCTAGATTGACAGCCAGCTTTCCGAAGGTAATGGTGTCCTGGATGAAAGCGGAATACCGAGCAAACGAGTAGTTCACAACATAATCTCTGTAGAGCCATGATTCCCAATATTCTCCAGTCGGCATAGTGACATCAGGTCCATAATAATTAAGAACCAGATCGCCCTCATACAGATCGTATGTTGTGACTGTAGATGTCACATAGTCCACTCCGAATTTGAATTCGTGGTCTCCGCCCAAGACTCCCTCGACGAAATAGTTGCCGTAAATACTGGCATTCAACTGGTTTCTGTCGGTTCCGTAGTCATCGGTATTTCCCTGCATGTAGAAATCGGGAAATTCTATGTTCATCATATAATCTCCCGAACCGTCCGCTGTGTGTTCTTTAGTGGGATGAAGGTAGAATCCCCCGTCAGTATAGATGACTTTCGCATTGAGATAAAAATCCCCGAACATCTGCTCCAACTCACCCTTGTAGAAGTACCCAGGGCCATCCTGGTTCCAGACCGTATCCGCCGCTTGCTGAGTGGCATCATACCAGTATCGTCCCCATTTTTGTTTGTTGTCGTACTGGATAAAAGCGTTGAACCGGGTTGAAGGCGTGATGTGGTAATCCATTCTGAGGTAACTTGAGGCCAGCCAGGTTTTGTCAGAGGTTGCGGCTAGAGTTAAAGAATCGATATCCTGAACTCCCCATGAACCGTAGAACCATAATTTGTCTTTGACGATAGGTCCGCCGAAGTTGGCTCCATAGAGATACAATCTGTTGATACCGGCGGCGGTGTATCCGATATCTTCTAGCTCTGGAGGGACATTATCCGCTTGCCAGGCGTTCCTTACCACATCGAGGTAAAACGTGCCCGAATATTTATTCGCGCCCCGTTTTGTGATCAGGTTGATTTGGACTCCTCCGGTTTGAGACAGAATGTCGTTCGCCCCGTAGTTGATCTGCAGCTCTTCGTAGCTGGAAACGTTCACATAAGCCGGAGCGGATCCCAGAGCAGAGTTGTCAGTGATGTTGGTGCCGTCAATACTCCATGTGTTATCATCTTCTTTGGAGCCGTGACCGAAATAGGCTGATTGCTGTCCGGCTTCGTTGCCTCCGATGTCCTCTCTATCGATGAGCATTCCAGGAATAAGGGACATCAAGACCCAGGGATTCCTGGCTGTAGGAAGGTCCATGATCATCTCTTCGGTGATGTTGACACCTACACGGGCTCTTTTGGTATCGATAACTGGATTCTCAGCCACAACAGTGATTTCTTCTGTGAGAGCTGTCTGTTCCAGCTTGATATCAATAGTGAAGTCTTTTCCGAAAGAGACGGCAATGTTTTCCTGGACGTGAGTTTTGAATCCAGGGAGTTCGAGTCTGAGAACATAATCATTAGCCACTGGCAGAGTCAAAAACCGGAAATTTCCTCTATCCGATGTGACAGCTGTCATAGTGACGATCTTTGAGCTTGTCAATGTCACGCTGACACCGGGAAGGGCCTCACCATCTACATCAGTGACCACTCCTTTGATCGCGCCAAACTCTTGAGCAGCAACGAAAGTTCCCATCATGAAGAACAAAATTAACAATAGTGTGATTTTTTTCACTATTCCTCCTTTCCCATCCTAAAATGGGTTTTTTCACTCAGGAGTAAAATCATTTACTCCAACATTTACTCCAAAATCATTATTGACTTTTTGGTTTTGTGTATCTCCGTTGATCACCTCCTTTTTTGTTGATTATTCCATTATAAAATGCATATAATCTATAAGTCAAATATAAATTATAAAATTTATCAATTATATATATCACAACTCAAGATTTTCTGTGTGCGTTCGTATTATTCTCATCTCGCTTCTTGGGCATTCTTTCTCTTAAATTTGACCTTCCAAAATGAACTGTTCATTACTCTAAACTCTAACGGCACTCATACGATCAGGAAGAACAGTAAAAATAAAACAATGATAACGAGAATCATTATTTTCAGTTTACCCTCCTTTTAATGGTAAAAATAAACTCTCTTTTTGGATCTAAATTTTCGCTCTATCCCCTTATTCACTGTTCTCTCCAACGATTCCGGATTGTCTCCTCCTTTATTGAATTTATGACTCAATGAATCGAGTTCTTCTGCGATATTCTTGGCTTTATTCTCCAATTCGTTCCTCAAGAATTGTTTCATCGTGTACTGACTTAATCCCGGCGAAGTTTCCGTCCCCAAAAAGTGTGTGTCCAGGGGATGCTTTTTACCGGTCCATTCCCAAAGATTCAATATGCCTAAATAAGCGACAAGTTCATTGACTTTTTTATCTTGTGCGATCTTAAGAAGGTTTTGCTGCTGTTCCAGAAAGTCCCAAAATGCAACTCTAGAGTCAGCGAATTGATTTAGAGTGCGCCTTCTAGTCTTCTCCATTGTCTTCATTTCTTTCTTTAAGCAAAAACCATGCCAATCCGTTCACAGGAGAGAGGGCTTGGAATCTTTTAATTAAAATTTAGAAAGAAAATGAAGGGATTAGGATAGAATGAAGGACAAAAATGTTCATGAGATCGATGTTGTTAAGAAAGATTATTTTTCCCCGAATAGGCGAGTTTTCCCAGGAAAAAATCCAATATCAATTTTCCTTATCAATTTTAGTGTGACGACTGCATTTAAAAATTCATTGATATGAAAAGCATGGACTCCATTCTGTGGCTTCTCACAAAGGTATAATATTGACAAATAAGCGGCGATTTTCAATCTCTATATCGAGAGTCGGGACCAGATCCTCAAACGATGGATTTGTCTAATTTTTAGACACAATAAAGCCAGATAAAAGTATTATTCACTTGGAATCTACAGAAAATAAAAGAATTAGAACAAAGAATACCTGGCGTGTCTAATTTTCATACAAAATTGTGCGTGAAGGGGCTTCTATAAGTTTATTTTTTAATTCTATATTTTTCGATTTTGTTATCAAGAGTCTGTCGAGTGATTCCCAATATCCTGGCCGCCTCACTCTTATTCCAGTCCGTTGATCTCAATACTCTAATGATGTGGTCTTCTTCTATACGGTCGAGAGGTTCAAGCGGAGAAGGGATAATCTTTAAGCCTTTTCGAATGCTGTAAGGCAAATCCTCAGGCTGGATCACTTCTCCGTCTCCAAGTACAACCGCTCTCTCTATGTAGTTTTTCAGCTCTCTTACATTTCCTGGCCAATCGTAAGACAGCAACAACTGCTGAGCTTTCTGCGAGATTTTTTTCGCTTTGTCAGCCATGAAATATTCTGCCAGCGGGATAATATCTTTCTTCCTTTCTCGAAGCGCCGGGAGTGTTAATAAGACAACGTTTAAACGGTAATAGAGGTCTTCACGGAATTTTCCTTCTTTAACGGCTTTTCCCAGGTCTTTGTTCGTTGCGGCAATGACCCGGACATCTACCTTTATACTCTTGGACCCGCCCACTCTCTGGAATTCCTGTTCCTCCAGTGTCCGGAGGACTTTCGCCTGTGTCTCCAAACTCATGTCGCCGATTTCATCAAGGAAGATTGAGCCGCCATGAGCCAGCTCAAACTTTCCCTGGCGAGCGCTTATAGCGCTTGTAAAAGCTCCTTTTTCATGCCCGAAGAGCTCACTCTCGATCAGCTCTTTCGGTATAGCCGCACAGTTGACAGCGATGAAAGGCCGGCTTCTGCGAGACGAGAGTTCGTGAATGGCCTGCGCAACCAATTCCTTCCCGGTTCCAGTATCACCCTGTATAAGAACCGTGATATCTGATGGGGCGACTTTTTTCATAGTCTGGAAGACCTTTTTCATCTTCTCAGAATCCCCCAGAAGCTGAAACCTTGGCATTAATGCATTGGCCAAACGGATATTCTCCTGAACCACCTGCCTGTGCAGCCATGAATTCCTGAGCGCAGTCCCGGCTTGGTGACAGAGAGCAGTCAAGAACATCAAGTCATCTTCGGAAAACTTTCCAGCAGAAGCCCGGTTGTCTAAATAGACGACTCCTATCACTTCATTCTGGAAGAGAAGGGGGGCGCACATAGCCGACCTGATGCTGTATTCCTTGACACTCTTGACATCTCTGAATTCCTGATCCTTGAGAGCATTGACGGTCAGGATGGAAACTCCTTCTTTGTGTACCTTATGTAATATTGTCCGGCTCACTTCCAGTTTTTCTGATTCTTTTTCTGTTGCATTATCCCGGACAAACTCACATGTCAATTCGCCAGTATCTTCATCGACTAAGGCGATAAAACCTCTTTCTGCATCGAGGGTCCGGAAAGCCGAACTCATGATCTCATCCAGCAATTTTTGCTGGTCTTCCAGATGAAGGTAAATCGACCGGCTAAACTCATACAGCAGCATCAGCCTTTGATGGTCCTTTTTAAGCGAAGAAAGGTCCAATTCGTCAGAGGGAAAAACGTCTGTCCGTGTGGCGTCCAAAGAGGCCACTTCTACGGCTTCCTGGGACATTTCTTCAGCCGCAAGAAATTCAACGCGGGTAGAGGGACGGGATTCTCCGATTCTGAAGATTAATATGGAATCACCCAATCTTATTCTATCCCCATCCTTCAATCTGTGTTGTGAAATGACCATCCCATTGACAGAAGTGGGATGCTTGGCGCCTAAGTCATGCACCTCAAAGCCCCCATCTTTGAGTCCGACAATTTTCGCGTGCTCTCGAGAGATACTCTGGTCAGTCAGGAATACATCGTTGGAGGAACTTCTCCCGAGTGTTGTGACATCTTTAGTGATTGTGATGATCACAGGTTGAGCGCCTTTCTGCTGCAGCACTAAATGAGGCATGGATTTAAATTCCCTTTAAATTTCTAGAAATAATTTTAAGTCGTGAAGTTTCACTCATCTGTCCGGTCATTTCCCAAGCTTTATTCACAAGGAAAGCAGCCAACACGCTGTTTGGCTTGCTGTTGTTTTGCTCTCCTCATATATTTTATCCTGACTTCTGAATGCATACAAGTGAATTTCTGATGAAATTGAAATCCCTTTGGGTTAAAAATTCGTATTATTGAATAGGAGAGAATTGCATGAGTGCAGTACGAATACGAACTCAGATGAGAGGGGATAAGGATGACATTCGACAGAGTTAGCCGAAGAGAGGAAAATTGAATTGTACAGACTTGAAATAAATTCAAATTAAAGTTAATATGACTAATCTTATCAAAATAGTAAAATATGATTTCGCAATAAAATCAAGTGTATATGGAATGGAGAATATGAATTATGGGCAGAAGTTTTTTGGCACACAATTTGCATAAGCTATATTTGTATA
>CAZSGR010000041.1:0-2756 GCA_964606185.1 uncultured Eubacteriales bacterium | reverse complement strand
AAAGCCCTCGATACAACAATAAACGAGAAAGTGGCTCTAAAGCTCATAAAGCCCGAAATCGCATCAAATAAACACACGATCGAACGTTTCCAGAATGAATTGAAGTATGCCCGAAAGGTATCCCATAAGAATGTCTGCCGCATGTACCACCTCAGCAAAGAAAATGACTCCCATTACATTGTCATGGAGTATATCCCTGGTGAAAATTTAAAAAGCATGATTCGTATGACAAAACAGTTGAGCATGAAAACCGCTGTCAGCATCGCCAAGCAAGTGTGCGAAGGTTTGGCTGAAGCTCACCGTTTAGGAGTAGTGCATCGTGATTTAAAACCGTCGAACATCATGATTGATAAAGGGGGAATAGCACGGATTATGGATTTCGGAATCGCCCGCTCTTTACAAACAGATGGGATGACAGGGCCTGGAGTGATGGTGGGTACTCCCGAGTACATGAGCCCAGAACAGGTTGAGGGAAAGAAGGCTGACCAGCGTTCTGATATTTATTCACTCGGAATCATACTCTACGAGACAGTGGCCGGAAAAGTTCCCTTTGTGGGAGACACTCCTATCAGCGTCGCCTTGAAACATAAGAACGAGATTCCTCAAAATCCAAAAAAAATCAATGCACAGATCCCTGACCCATTGAGTCATACAATCTTGAAGTGCCTGGAGAAGAAAAAAGAAAAAAGGTTTCAAAGTGTTGATGAACTCCTCGCAGAGCTTAATGCTATTGAAAAAAAGCTGCCCACCACAGAAAGCCGAATTCCCAGGAGAAAAACTGTCAGTTCGCGGGAAATCACGATCAAGTTCAACATGAGAAAACTCATTCTTCCCACATTTCTCGTGATTGCAATAATTGTAGGAAGTTTCGCAGGATGGAAGTTTTTCTCCAGGGGAGCGGGTGCTGTTCCTCTTGAAGATATGGTCAAAGTCGCGGTCATCACATTCGAGAACCAGACTGGTGATAGTAACTTCGATTATCTCAAGGAAGCCATCCCGAATCTCCTCATCACAAGCCTCGAGCAGAACCGGTACATCCGTGTCACCACATGGGAGAGGCTGCACGACCTTCTTAAACAAATGGGAAAAAAGGATGTGGAAGATATCGACAGGGACCTGGGATTTAAGCTTTGTAGTCAGGAAGGTGTGGATGCCATTGTTCTGGGAAGTTTCGGGAAGGGGGAAGAGACTTTTACGACCAACGTCAATGTTCTGGATGTGGAAACCAGGAATCTGATTAAGAGCACAAGCTCGAGGGGAACAGGAGTGGACAGCATACTCAATAAGCAGATAGATGAGTTGAGCAGAGAAATCTCTCGAGGAATAGGCTTGTCCGAGCGGAAAGCGAAGCCTCCAAAAGTTCAAATTGCAGAAGTGACAACACCTAACATGGAAGCCTATAATTTTTTCCTGAGAGGGCGAGAAGACTATGAAAAATTTTATTTCACGGATGCTAAACGGTTTCTCGAAAGAGCTGTGGAGCAAGATCCCGAGTTTGCTTTAGCCCATTTTTATTTAACACGAGTGTACGCATTTTTGGGTGATACACCGAAGAGGAATGAGTCTCTTGAAAAGTTCAAGAAATTCGGGAAAAAAGTTACAGGAAAAGAAGGCCTCTACATAAAAGCCATCCTGGCTGGGATAGAGGAGAAAGATAAAGAACGAAAGAAATATTTTGAGATCCTCCAGGAGATTGCGAAAAAGTATCCTGAAGAGAAAAGGATTCACTTCGATCTAAGTCTGTATTATTTGGGAAGAAACATGCAGGATGAAGCGGAAGCAGAGTTGAAAAAAGCGATCGAACTCGACCCCGAATACGGTTATGCCCTGAATCAGCTGGCTTATATGTACAGCAACAAGAACGATTTTGAAAAAGCCCTTGAATACTTCAAGAGATATGCGTTTGTGTCTCCCGGAGATGCTAATCCGTTTGACTCCATGGGTGAGATGTTTTTCCGCATGGGTAAGCTGGACGAATCCATCGAAAAATTCAAGGAAGCGCTGGAAGTCAAGCCGGATTTTGCTTCAGCATGGAAAATATCATACATCTACGCTCTCAAAGAAGATTACGTCAAAGCTCTCAAGTGGGTCGACCAATATATCTCCACTGCTCCTTCTGTTTCATGGCAGTCTCTCGGACACCAATTGAAGGGATTTTATTTTTATGTCCTGGGAGACCTTGGCCAGGCCTTTAAAGAGATTGACAAATCTGAAGAGCTGGCGAAAAAGGTCAACGATAGTGCTCTGATCGACATTGCGTACAGAGTGAAAATATGGATTTGTTACGAATGGGGAAAAATCGACCTCTTCCGAGAATACCAAAAGATACGAATGGATTTCAGGGCCAAAAACAACCTCGGCGAAGAAACCGAAAACAGTATCATCTCCACTTTCTATGAGGGATTGGCGGACCTGAAAACCGGTCAGATCGAACCGGCAAAATCAAAACTGTCTGCCATCCAGTCCATTCTGTCCGGTATGGAGGCAGAAAAAGCAAAACAGATGAAGACAACCACACATGATTATCTCCACAGTCTGATCCTGCTCGAAGAGGGCTCTGCGGATGAGGCCATCGCTCTCATAGAGAAAATGCCTCCTCCCAAGGTCTCATTCAGTTCAATTGTGTCCTTCGTGAGGAGGAACCTCCCGTTTGATGATGACCTGTTTGCGCTGGCATATTTGAAGAAAGGGGAGATGAATAAAGCCATCGCGGAATACGAACGCATGACCTCTCTCAATTTAGAAATAGGACTGGA
>CAZSGR010000040.1:3549-18549 GCA_964606185.1 uncultured Eubacteriales bacterium | reverse complement strand
TTATGAGATTGCCGCGCTTCGCTCGCAATGACACGTATAATTGCCTTTTTTAATGAATAAGAAACAAAGGATTTTAATATTATATTCATTCTAAAAAGAATCGATGGATAGTGAAATCGTATCTCTGCTCAGGAAAAGGCGTGAAGGTCTGAGTTTCCAGAACATCGCACGAGAACTTCATCTCTCTCCCAGAGAGAAACAGAAGTTGAGGAAGAGCCTGAAAAGATTGGAAGGCCAGGGGATAGTCCTGAGATTGAGGAAGAAGTATTATGTTCCAGCCAAGACGAATCTCATAAGAGGCAGATTCATTCTTTCTCTGAAAGGATTCGGTTTCGTCACCCCGGAAAACCGGTTATCCGAGGATATTTTCATCCCCTCCCGTTTCACCGCAGGCGCCCGCAGAGGAGACATTGTGGAGGTGCTGTACCGGGAAAAAGGGAAAAAAGGAAAACCTGAAGGCCGTGTGGTCAGGATAGTCAAGGCAGAAAGGAAGACATTGCTCGGTTTTGTCAGTGAGCGATGGGGAAATCTCTTTTTTCTCCCCTTAGATTCTCCTGCTGCCGGTGAAATTCCTTTAGCCGGGGAAAGGCCTCCATCCCTCCGTTCCGGGATGATCGTCGAAGTCGACAGGAAAACCAGGCGTCTGATTAAGATTCTGGGCATGCCCGATGAGCCAGGAGTGGATACCCGTGTGATTATAAAGATGTTCAACCTGGCCTCTTCTTTTTCAAAAGAAGCCCTCGCAGAAGCCAAAGAATTCTCTGCGGCGATAAATGCTCAGGATAAAAAAGAGAGAAGGGATTTCCGGAAATGGAAGAGCATGACTATTGACGGTGAAAACGCCCAGGATTTTGATGACGCAGTGAGCGTGAGGATGCTTGAGAATGGACATTTTCTTCTCGGCGTCCATATCGCTGATGTCTCCCACTACGTCAAACCGGATTCTTCCCTTGATACAGAAGCCTTTGAGAGAGGGACGAGTGTTTATTTCCCTGACCGGACTCTTCCGATGCTGCCTGAGCGGCTGTCCAACAATATTTGCAGCCTCAGGCCTCAAGAGGACAAGTTGACCTTTTCGGTCCTGCTCGAGATTGACCGGAAGGGAGAGGTTGTGAAGTCAGAGTTCCATCCATCTCTGATTCGAACAGCGGAGAGAATGACCTATGATGCAGTGTACAGGATATTCGAAGGGAACGTGAAAGAGAAAAAAAGATATTCTCCCCTGGTTCCTAACCTCCTTTTGATGAGGGAGCTGGCCTCTCTTTTAAGAAAAAAAAGGGCGGAGGAAGGGAGTCTGGATTTTGACCTCCTCGAGCCAGAGCTTGTCTACAAGGAAGGAAGCCTCCATTCGATAGTACCCTTCGAGCCGAATGAAGCCCACCATCTTATCGAGGAATTTATGCTTGCGGCCAATGAAGCCGTGGCTCGCTTCTTGAGCCAGAATGATATCCCCCTGCTGTATAGAGTTCATCCCCAGCCGAGCCTGAAGGACCTGGAGAAGCTAAGAGATATACTGGTTCATTTTAATCTCTCCCTCCCCCTTCCCAGGAAGATTGGCTCAAGAGACTTGCAGCGTGTCCTGAAGGATATTGAGGGGAAACATGAGGAGAAATTTGTCAGCCTCCAGATGCTGAAGTCCATGAAACTGGCCGTCTATTCGGAAGAAAACGCAGGACATTTCGGCCTTGCCAAAAAGGAATACACGCACTTCACCTCTCCCATCAGACGGTATCCGGATCTGCTTGTCCACCGTATTTTGAAGAAGGCTCTGAGGAAGGAGAAGGAAAAGATAGCTTCTCTGTCTTCGATGGCCCTTCACTGTTCCGAGCAGGAGCGGACAGCCGCGGAAGCGGAGCGGGAACTTCTGGAGTGGAGGATATTCCGGTTTCTGAAGGGAAAGCTCGGGGAGGAATTTAATGGTATAATCGTAGATATCACCAGCGCAGGCCTGATCGTGGAGCTTGACGATTATTTTGTCGATGGATTGGTGTCTTATTCTGATTTAGGCGGAGATTACTACCGCAAGCGCTCCGAAAAAACGCTGGTCGGAAGAAGGAGTGGCAGAACTTTTGAGCTGGGAGACAGGATGAGAGTGATCCTGGCTTCTGTTGACCCCATTCTGAGGAGAATGAGCCTGGTTTTGAGCCAGAAAACCATGGAGAGATCTCGATGAAAACGAATAGTTTTGATGCGGCTGTCGATTTTTCCCCTGAGGGAAGGGAGAAGCGGATGGATGCCGTGCTGTGTGTCCGGGGAGAGAAGATGCCCGCCTCTTTCCATTTTTATGAGCCTCTTCCAAAAGATAAGCTGGCTCCCCATTTTGTCCGAGTCCAAACTCATCAGATTCTTTCTCTGGGATGGAAGGATGATTTCGAAGTCCTGAAGCCGGGAAAAAGACGTATCCTGGGAAAGGGGCATGTTCTTTACCCTTACTCGGAGAAGGTGCCGCGGACAAAAGTAAAAAAACGAATCGCACTCCTTGAGGCCCTTCAGGGGGATAAAAAAAGCATGCTTTTAACACTGGCTCAAGACAAAGGGGTGCGCGGTTTGGGCGAAAAAGAGATCAGGGCTTTTTCCTCTTCAAGCTGGAAATCTATTCTGCGACTGACCGAAGAACTGGAAGGAGAAGGACAGATAAGAATACTCTCTTTTGACCCTCTTTTTCTGCTTTCCCAGGAGAGCTTTAACTTTCTCTGCCAGGAAATTGCTGCGTTTCTCGCTCGTTTTCATGAGAAATATCCCGAGCAGAATGGAGCCAGCCGGGAAAGAATACAGAGGAGGTTTGACCTGCATCCCAGGATTCTATCACTCGCCCTGAAGCATCTCCTCCACTCAGGCCAGGTTAAGGAATCGGCAGGGAAGGTTTCCCTTCCTGATTTCAATGTCTTTATTACTTCTGATGAGAAGAGGATTCTAAAGGAAATGGAGGAAATGTGCTTGAAAGGAGATTTTCGTCTGTTTTCTTTAGAAGATCTCCAGAGGCATTTTAGGCTCACGACGAAGAAGCTGGACAGTATGCTCTCTCTTCTTATCGAGAAAAAAAAGATTGTCCAGGGAAAGGATGGACTGCTGCTCCATTCCAAATGGCTGGATGAGATCATCAAGGATATCAAAAAATCAGGAAAGAGAGAGATGACCATCGCCGAGTTTAAAGAATTAACCGGACTCACCCGAAAGTATGCGATTCCTCTTCTGGAATTGCTGGATCAGATAGGAGTGACGCGGAGAAAAGGTTCCTTGCGGGAGATCCTCTGAAGGCCTTATTCTTTTTCTTTCTTTTCCTCACCTTTTTTGTCTAAAGCAGTTTTGAGTTTTTCCGCGAAAAGACCGAAGACCGGTTCCTCAGAGACAGCCGGTTTAACTTTTCTCTCTTTTTCTTTGGGAGGAGCAGCTGGTTTTTCAACTTCAACCTCTCTTTTTTCCTTTTCCTTCACAGCAAGGAGGGCTTCCAGTTCGGACTCTTCGACTTCGATCTTTTCTTCGATGATCCTCTTGACTCCCCGTCTTGCGCGCCGCTCTCTTTCTGCCTCCATCCTCATCTTCTTTTTGCGTGAGATCTTTTCTTTTTTGGCTAAGGATGGCTTTTCAGCTTCTTCTCCTTCTATTTCAATTTCAACTGCTGTCGGAGGCGCTTCGACTCGTATCTCTTCCTTTCTTTCCGCTTCAACCTGCGGAGGAGGAATTTCTTCCCCGGGAGCCTCTAATGGAGGCCTAACAGCCGGCGCTTCTTCAATCCTTTCTTCCTCAGGGACTTCGGGAAGAGCCTCTAGAGGCACTTCGGGTTTTTCCTCTTCTTCAATTTTTTCTCGGTAGAAGAAAATTCCTGCGTTTTTCTCGGATTGGAAGAATTCGGGAGTCGTGAGTAACGATTTTTCGACTTCCTCCTGAGTGGTGCGTTTCAGAACATCCACGAGATGATAGGCACGGAGGTAGTGGAGGGAGCATTTATTCCTCTCCAGGCCAAAATTCTTGAAAATGAAGGCTAAAAGCTCAGGAAGTTCCAGCTTTTTTCTGTCTTTATACAGAGACAAGAGCTTTTCCAGGGTTTCTCTTTCCAGATGAATGATTTTATTCGGAATGGAGAAAGTGAAGAGTTCCTCACCACTCTGGCTGAGCGTGTCTTTTTTCGGGTCATAGGTGATTTTTAGGACTGAAATCTTCTTTTTTGACTTCTTAAGCCAAAAATTGAACTGATTCAGCCCTTTTCTTTCCAGAGTCAGGCTTGCTCCTTGAGGAACATTGTGGATTTCATAGAACTCTTTCAAGCCCAGGATGAAGCTGGAGGAGGGGTAGTAATAGACCGTGTAGTCCTTTTCTCCTTCAATATCAGTGAAGACGTATTCTCGCGCGCGAGAAAATTCCTTAGTCAGGAATTTTGGGATTTTTATCCCGCCCGAGAGAATCTCTCGCCAGCCGAGATAGATCTTTATCGGAGCCTCTGAGGGATGGGGAATCTCTTCCTTGGCCTCTTCCACTGCTGGCGGGACTTTGGCTTTGGGAGCAGAGAAGGGCAGGCCCTGAGAGAAAGATTGGAGTGTTTTCTTCAGGTGCCATTTTCCCCAGTTGAGAGGAGAGACGAATATAAAGTCTTTCTTGTAGTTTTTTTCCAAGACATAAGTCAGGCTCATACAGTGGAGGTCGAAAAGTTCATCGGTACTCTTGATATTAAAAAATTTTTCAACCAGTTCGGGCGTCGCCGCAGAGAGTTTCGTTTCTTCAATAAAAGCTTTGATTTCATCTATTTTCTTATCTTTGATTTCGACTTGTTTCTCCGAGAGCTGCCAGTAGTCGTTCCAGTTGAAAAATTTCGGGGATTTGGAGAGTGCTTTACTCAGATTCTTTTCAAGGGTTTTCAAGTCCCTGTCCGTCATCGGAAGGGCCGTGAGTCTTGGGTCTTCCTTTTTGTCTATCTTCTTAAGAGCCTTAGCTTTGCTTTCGATGTAGCTTGGAAGGAGAACTTGGGTTTTGGTTTTTTTCATGTAATCGATGTATTTCCGGAATAGGCCCCCTCCCGAGTAGTCGACTTCCAGCATCTCGCAGTTGAAGTCTTTGTAGTCGGTTTTTCCGACAACCCTCAAAACGACAGCTCCTTTGTACGACTCCATCCCCTTGCTGCTCACCGTTAAGGGTTCGTCGTATTCCTTATAAATGAGGTCCCCGACTTCATACTTGCATTCAGGGTCATACATCATGACTTCCTGGCTCATCTGGCCGGAGCTCTTCTTGTACGCCAGCTTTTTCGTTACCTCCTGGAGAGAAAGGGGTTTGCTGGTGTGGGAGAGTTCTTTTTCTATGAATTCAATGTTCTCTTTTGTGATTTGCATGGTTTCTTTTTCCATTGTCACTTTTTTCTTTTTTCCATCAGTAAGAGCATGATGATTTTCTGGACATGGAGCCTGTTTTCAGCCTGGTCAAAGACTACAGATTGTGCAGAATCGATGACTTCATCCGTAACTTCCTCTCCTCTGTGGGCAGGAAGGCAGTGCATAAAGACTGCATCGCTTTTGGCTTGGGCCATCAGCTTCCTGTTGACCTGAAAAGAGGTGAAAATCTTGGCTCTTTTTTCCTTTTCCTTCTCCTGCCCCATAGAAGCCCAGACATCAGTGTAGACTGCGTCAGCGGAGTCTACGGCTTCGGCCGGGTCATTCGTAAAATGGAAACTGGCCCCTGTTTCTTCCGCGTCCTTTTTGGCTTGTTTCACGATTTTTGAGTTCGGCTCGTATCCTTTAGGAGTGGCCACAGTTATCTGGCATCCGGATTTTGCAGTGGCGAAGAGGAGGCTGTGGCAGACATTGTTCCCATCTCCCAGGTAAGCCAGCTTAAGACTGGTCAGGTCCTTGTGGTTTTCTCTCAGCGTGAAGAAATCAGCCATGGCCTGACAGGGGTGGAGGAGGTCGGTCAAGGCATTGATCACAGGGATGCGGGCGGTCTGGGCGAGGTCAATAACTTCCTGGTGGGCAAAGGTCCTGATCATGATGCCGTCGACCCAGCGCTCCATGTTTTTACCCACATCATGAGGAGTCTCTCTCGTGCCCATCTGAATGTCCGAAGGGCTGAGATATACGGCCTCTCCGCCGAGCTGAAGCATCCCCACTTCGAAGGTCATCCGTGTCCGGAGAGAAGGCTTTTGGAATATCATCGCCAGGACTTTGCCTTTGAGTTTCTGACGGTAATTTTGCGGTTGTTTCTTGATCTTCTCAGACAGGTCAAGAATCTGGCTGAATTCGTAGAGGCTCAGGTCGTGAATGGAGAGGAAGTCTTCAAGCATTTTTTTCTTTCTCCTGGAGTGAAGCTCTGATTTTCGTCCCCGAGCGATTGATCAAGGCGGACTTGAGTTGATTCGCCGAGGTGATCAGAGTTTCTTTTCCTCCACCTTTGATAAACTCAATCGCGGCATGGATCTTGGGCCCCATGGAACCAGGGGGGAACTGCCCCTGCGAGATGTAATCTTCGGCCTGTTTGACGGTCATGGCCTCTATGGGTTCTTCATCGGGCTTGCCGAAGTTCAGATACACCCTCTCCACGTTGGTGAGGATGATGAACAGGTCAGCCTTGATCTCCCGGGCAATGAGGGTTGCCGCATAGTCTTTATCGATAACCGCTTCCACTCCCTCGAAAAGCCCGCGTCCGTTGATGATGACAGGGATGCCTCCACCCCCTGAAGCAATGACGATTTTACCCGAGTGCACCAAGTCTCTGATGACACGCTTTGGAACGACATCGATCGGCTTAGGGGAAGGGACAACCTTGCGGTATCCTCGTCCGGCATCTTCTATCACTGTCCATTCTTTCTGTCTCGCCAGTTGCTGGGCTCTGTATTTCGAGTAATAGGGTCCGATGGGCTTGGTGGGATTTTCGAAAGCCGGGTCTTCCCTGTCGACGACAACCTGTGTGATCAGAGTGGCCACTTCCTTATCCACGGAGTTCTTGCGGAGTTCATTAATGATGGCTTTTTCCAGCATAAACCCCATACTCCCTTCTGTCATGGCATCACAGACTTCAAGCGAAAAAGGCGGAATTTTGGTGACCGCTTCTTCCATCTGAATGAGAAGATTCCCTACCTGAGGCCCGTTCCCGTGGACGATGATGAGGTCGTATCCCTTTTTCACCACATGAACCATCAGGCGCGCTGCATCTTTGGCATTTTTCATCTGTTCGGATTGGAGTCCTCTCTGGCTGTTCGGGAGGATGGCGTTTCCTCCGAAGGCGATTAAAGCGATTTTCCTTTTCATCAGAATTCTCGAAGAACCTCTTTTAAGTCGGGGGAACCGATTTCCTCCAGGTCATAGGAGACGCGGAGGATCCTTTTGTTCGTTTTTATCAACCGGCTGAGATCGATAGGCGTGCCGCTGACCACAAGGTCACAGTTGGCTTTATCTATGGTCTTGGCCAGTTCGGCTGTCTGTTTTTTCCCGTAGCCCATGGCTGGGAGCACTTTATCCAGGTGAGAGAATTTCTGGAATGTTTCTTTGATGCTGCCTACGGCATAGGGCCGGGGGTCGATAATTTTGGAGGCGCCGTATTGCGTGGCAGCGATGATTCCCGCCCCATACGGCATCCCTCCGTGCGTCAGAGTCGGTCCATCCTCCACAACGAGGACGGTTTTGCCTGAAATCTCCTCCCCTCCAGGGACAGAAATAGTGGAGTTCGCGCGGATGATCCTGGCTTGGGGATTGTACTTTTTTATGTTTTCGAGCAGCAGGTCGAGTTTTTCTTTTTCGGCGCTGTCTATCTTGTTGATCACGAGGACCTGGGCTCTCCTGAAGTTCGTCTCTCCCGGATGGTACAAGAGCTCATGGCCGGGTCTGTGAGGGTCGACGACCACAATTTCCAAGTCCGCTTTGTAGAAGGAGAAATCATTATTCCCTCCGTCCCAGAGGATGATATCCGCTTCTTTTTCGGCCTCCTCAAGGATAGCTCCATAATCCACGCCCGCATAAACGATGATGCCGTTCTTGATGTGGGGTTCGTATTCTTCCATTTCCTCGATGGTGCATTCCTGTTCGATCATGTCCTCGTAAGTGGCAAACCTCTGGACCTTCTGGGCAGCTAAATCCCCATAAGGCATGGGATGACGGATGACAACGACTCTTTTTCCCTTTTCTTTAAGGAGAAGCGCGATTTTCCGGCTTGTCTGGCTTTTTCCGCAGCCAGTCCGGACAGCGCAGACCGAAATCAGGGGGAGTTGACTCTTGATCATCGTCTCGTCAGGGCCCAGGAGAGTGAAACTGGCTCCTGCCGCATGCACCTGGGAGGCTTTGTGCATAACGTACTCATGGGAGACGTCACTGTAGGCGAAGAAGACCTCGGAAACGTCGTGTTTTTTGATGAGAGAGGAAAGTTCCTCCTCCGAGTATATCGGAATTCCCTCAGGGTAAGACTCTCCGGAGAGAACAGCAGGGTATTTTCTGTCCTCGATATCCGGAATCTGTGTGGCGGTGAAAGCGATGACCCGGTAGTCTGTGTTGCTGCGAAAGTAGACGTTGAAGTTGTGAAAGTCTCTCCCGGCTGCACCCATTATGATAGCTTTTTTCATTCGCGTAACTCCTTAAAAATGAGTACTAAGTATAATACACCCCCTCCAATTATTCAATGTTTCGATGGGGTCAGCGCTTGACATTGGACATCAGGCCACTCAGTCCATAAAAATATAATTTTAAAAGGATGAAGATTGACTGATGAATAATGTCTAAAGTCGTGGCATGACACCCTTTCCCTTATATGTAGAGAAAGGTTTTTTAAGGCATAATTTTACTTTAAAATGTCTAATGTCGAGCCCTGACCCCCTTTTTATAGGGCTAGGCTTAATGTTGGACATTTGACACTGGGGAAAGATGTAAATGAAAGGTAAAAAGGTGTAGTTTCACAAAAAAAGGCATGTTTTTGCAACAAAAAGAGTATTTTTACAAAATAATTGGCTTTTCATTACTAAGTGTCTTTAATTAAAGTCCAAAACCATTGAAAAATGAATTATTTCTTCCTGGAGGGGCCTTTTTTGGGGAATTTTTGCCGCCCAGGCTTTGCCGGGGGAAAGGACTTGCGGACTTTTTGCCAGGCGGGCTTCTGTCGTCTGTTGATTTGACGAGGCATTTTTTTCTAAATTGGAGACATCAAAAAAGGGGACAGGCCCCTTTTTTGGGGACTATCCCTTTCAGTCCTTATTAAGATAAGAGAGGGACTGCCCCATTTTAAAGATAAAGGAGCTCGTCCCCTATTTATCCGCTTAATAATTCGGTAGCATTTTAATAATGTCATTGCGAGCGCAGCGTGGCAATCTCATAAAAAAGAAATGCATTTTCCCCTAAGAGATTGCCACACTTCGTTCGCAATGACATTTTTGCCTTCAATATCATTACTAAAAGAATTCCCTAGTTATTGAGCATAAACACCTGTCTCCTTTTTCATCTTTTTTTTGCTAAAAAAAGGAGCGATTCCTCATTTTCTTGCTTTACAGGGGTATGATTTCTGCGGATAGAGTTTCAGTATCCAGCAGAGCCACTGTACTTTTTCCGGAAACCCATCCGCCTGTCTCGCCCGGATTCAAGACCAGGATTTTTCCATACTTTCTGATTTCAGGCTCATGGGTGTGGGCAAAAATAATGACATCATGCTTTTTTGAGTGAATATAGGTTTTAATGGATGTGTGGATATGCGTCACAAGAAAATTGCGTTTATCATGAGTGAATGTCAGTGGAGCTTCTTTGATCTCTCCAAAAGAAGAGATGGCTTTCTCCAGCCCCTTTTTCTCTCCATCGCAGTTGCCGAATACGGCTTTGACCGGACAGTTGAGGTTCTCGAGCTCCCGGGCAGCAAACGGAGCGACGAAATCCCCGGCATGGATAACCAGGTCGCAGCCAGCGTCGTTGAAGAGTTGAACGGCCTTTTTAACCGCGTGGAGATTGTCGTGTGAATCTGCCATAACACCGATCATCTTTGTTTCCTCATTAGAATTTACACTGATTTTATTCTAAAGAAAAAAGATCAACTTGTCTATTTTCTGTGGGATTTTAGCTCAGGGGAGTGGTGATTATCTGTAAATAGAAGTTTGAAGTCAAGAAGAGATGACTAAAAAGTTAGAACCTGCTCAGAAAAGTGGATCTGAGAGGCTGGTCTTAATCAACATTCACATAATCTTAATCAACGCTCACATAAAAAGGATGACATTTCACCAGTTGCCCGTATATTTCGATTGCGACTGTCCATTTCCCTGGCATAAGAAGATGAGTGGGTTTGTAAACATGATAAACATGAAATGATCTGCCTGGTTGAGCGAATGGTAACACTTGCTTGTGTTTGGCTTGAATCGTGCCATCAGGACGGCACCAGATGAATTCAACGATCTCTCCCCCCCGTTGTCCTTTGACATCTATGGAGCAGATAATCTGTTTAACCGAAACTAGAAAGTCGGATCTTGTTTTTTTCATGCTTTTTGTCCCTACTTCTGTGTCAGAAATGCAGGAGTTGATGATTTTTACGGAAGGATTATCCACTGGAACAAATATGGCATGGTTTTCCTCTTCGCCGGTGATTTCGAAGACTCTCACTGATAAGCCTGAGTCGACTTGTGAGGGATGGCTTGTGAATTTTGTCCCCGGGCAGACGGCGTATTTCCCTGGAAGTAATTCTTCTTTGGGGCGGCAAAGATACATCTCAGAATGATTGGGGATGGGGCCCCCTTTGATGGGATATATTGCCGCAACCGTCCATTTTCCAAAATCCAACTTGTCACTGGTGCTCACCCCTAATGATTTTGCAAAAGAATCATATGGCGGAGGTTCTCCGTGATAGTCAACGGCTCTAAGCTTTTGAAAATACCAGAGTCGGACGAGTTTTAACTGTTTTAGGTTTACGTCCTGTTCATAGATATAAATGACAGGACGCTTGTTTTGTACAGAAATTTCCGGCTTGTAATCAAGGCCATAAATTCCCCAGGAACACCCTCTTTCTTTGAACGGAGCCTCTAGCGTCACTACTGCCTCCGGGATTTTTTTCCATTTTCCCTCTTCGAAGAAATAATATCCGTAAGATTCTGGTAAATTTTTAATTTCCTGGCATTCCACAAAGCCGCTCGCCAGAGAAAACATGAATATAAATAGACTCAAACGAAGAAGCATTTTGGAAGTTTTTTGGGGAAAAAAGGATTTATTGTTCATCTAAAACCCCCATGTTGAGTAAAGGCGCTTTACTCGCTCGTTTGCTTACCTGCTGACCAGGCTAATATAAAATTTGAGCTCGTCCCAAAGCGAAGGGATTAAAGTTCACTGAGTAAAAAAGATTCTTCAATTGTCATTGCGAGCGCAGCGCGGCAATCTCAACATGTTATTAATTAAGAGATCGCCACGTCGTTTCACTCCTCGCGATGACATGGAATCCCGTCACTTTGGGACAAAGCCTAAAATTTATTTACAAGTATTGACATAAAAAAATAAATGTGAACAGCCCGAAATGTTTATATATCAATCAGCTAGGAAATCTTTTTTCTCTTAGTGAAGATTCTTGTCACGAACCTGAAATCGTTTTTAATGTCATTGAGATTTTCTAAAAGCTCTGAATAACGCTCCTTATCGGGAGTCAACTTCGAAATATAATCCAGAACAAAAGCCAGCCCTATGAAGAAAAAGAGACTGACAAACCCGGCCAGCATGACATTTCTCTTGGTCTTCGGGTTGGATTTATGCAAGGGAACAGAGGCTTTTTCGATGATTTGGATGACCGGTGTTTTTTCCTGCTCTTCTATCTTTGCCAGTTCGAGCTGCTTTTTCAAGGTGATAAACACTTCTTCTTGAACTTTGACAGTTCTTTTTAAGCGGTCAAGTTCGACTTGCAGATCAGGAGTGGCAATCTTTTTATTCTTTGCCGTAAACTCAGCCAGGGATTCCTCAGCCGCTTTTAAAAGCTTTCTGTTTTCTTCAAGCCGGTTTTCTATGAATTCACGGTTCTGCCTGGCTTTGTTATCCTTCATATCCTGGTTATATTTTATAAGCTCTTCAAGAAAAGCGTTGACAATCGATGCTGAAAGCTCAGGTTCTCCGGTCGAATAACTGATCGTAATGACATTGGTTGTCCTCTGAGTGGACGCTTCAAGTCGTTTGCCCACTGTATTTATCACTCTGCTCAGCGGTTCTTCCCCTTTCTCTATCTCATTCCCATAGAATGAAATGAGATCGACTTCTTCTCCCTTTTTCTTGACGAGAAATTTGCGCTTAACGATTCTTTCTAAAAAAGGCGAGCTTTTCAAGAGCTCTGTGTAATACGCTGATGTCACAATGTTTTCGATGGACTCCACCCTTCCCGTTGTTCCGATCAGGGTTCCCATCCTGGATGTCATCTCAGGGTTTTTTGAGGGAAGGAATTTGGCGGAAGCCGTGTACTGGGGCGGGCGCGTTTTCGAGTATATTCCGGTCACAAGAACACAGAAAAATACACCGAGGATGATCAGCCATCTTTTTTTAAGGAGAATATTCACGTAATTTATGAAATTGACCTCTTCATATTCAGCAAAAACCTGTCTTCCGCTTTCCATTATCACTTTTCTCCAGCTTTGTTCGGTGACTGACTTTGATTCCTTTTCTCTGTAAAGGGAACCTCGATGATACTTCCCGGCAAGATTGTTGGATTAAATGATAAAGTCCCTTCTCTTTTTAGGGGGACTCCATCGGGAAGATAGATAATAATATTTTGGATATCACTTGTTTCCGTATAACCTCCGCACTCATTGATATAATAATCCAGCTTTTTCCCTCGTTTATGTTGGATTAAAGCCGGTTTTTGTACAGCCCCCCTCACTTCCACAATCTCTATTTTTGCCTTCTCTCCTCGAAATGGAACCTCAATTTTGCTTCCGGGAAGCAGGGAGGGATTAAAACTCAAGAAAAGGAATTTCTCTTTCTTGCAGGCGATGTTATTCGGAAGGTAAGCGACGATATTTTTTCTGTCCGCGTCTTTAGTGTACCCTCCGCATATCTTGATGTAATAGTCAATTTTTTTGCCTTCTTTGTAGTGAAGGATGGAAGGATTTTTCACGGCCCCGACCACTTGAATGCTTCCCGGATTCAGGGGCACGAAGATTTGATCGCCGTCTTTTAAGATCAAATCATCATGCCCGCCCGGATTTTCAAGTGCGCCTTTGAGGCTAATGGCCAATTTCCCCATTTCATTGTTTCTTACGGGAGACATCTCAAGGATGTCCTTCCTGCGGAAAAGGGTACCTCCCTCAGCGAATGCCTCTTTCTTTAACCCCCCGGCTCTTTTAATGACAGTCGAGATTCTCTCCTGCCGCGCTTCGAGTGAGTAACTTCCCGGGTATTTAACCTGTCCTTCCACGCTCACTACGGGAAGGGGTTCCCATTCGGGCAGATTTCTTATCACGATTTTATCGTATGTTTCGAGGGAGATTTTATCGTCTTCAGGGTTACTGGAAAAATTTAACTCTACAGGCACGACAATAGTGGCCACACTCCCTTGAGTCCCTTCTTTTCCCGGTTGAATCCGGGCGATGACGGCTTCGATTTTGTAAGCCTCGGGCCGGAGCCCTCCTGCCAGAATAATTAAATCCTCCAGGGTCATGTTTTCTGCCAGCGGATAGGAGCCCGGACGTTTGACAAGGCCTTCAACGGTGACATAAGGCTTGGTCTCCATGGTTTCAAAGGAATAGACCACAATCCTGTCCGCATCTTCTAAATGGATATTCTCCTCAGCCTCTCCATCGAGTAATCTTCCTAAATTGAAGGTGATTACTTTTTCCTCGAGCTCTCTTGGGATTTTTCTGAAGACATGGCCTAATTCCAGGTAGGCTCTTTTTTTAAAATCTTCATCTTGAAATCCCCCTCTTGAAAAAAGCAGATCGTAGAGTGTCATGTTTTCGGGGAGGACGTACCTACCGGGTTCTTTCACGTGACCTTCTAAGGTTACGTATTTATCTTGTCCTTTCATTTCATATGAGGAATAGATGGTGATTTGGTCCATTTCTGTCAGCACGAAGTTCTTCCCGTCATTTCCGGTATATCTATACTGACCTTGTGACTCTTTCTGAAAAAGGTCGTTGAGCGAGAAAATCGTCATTTTTTTAGAAAAATCTTCTTCAGTCCTCACCAGATCAGCCCGATCCAGATAGGCAGATTCTTTCAGTCCTTCTGCCTGTTCGATTAAATCTTTGACAGTCATTGCATCTTTATACCCATAAATCCCGGGTCTTGTGATTCCTTCGCCTCTTATTTCAACTATTCTTCTTCTTTCCACTATGTTCGGAAAGACGGAGACCGCATCTCCATCGCTGAGAGTGAAATCTGTTTTCTGGTCTTTTAAAGTCCTCTCTAAATTCAACTCGAAGAACTTCTCTCCAACATCTCTTTCGAACCGTTTAACTTGACACCTCTTTAAGTAGGCGTTGGATGTCAAGCCTCCGGCAAATCGCACTAAATCTTTGAGTCCCTCGTTTCCTATCATTTCGTATATTCCAGGTCTTTTCACTTCGCCTGTTATTGTCGCAGACTTTTCTTTCAGGGGGACGATGATGTAATCGCCATACCCGAGACGCGTCTTCTTTAAATCGAGTACGCCTGCTATGAGAAATTCATACAAATCCACCGCATCGGTTTTCCCGTTGGCTCTTCGAATTTTTATGTTTCTGAGTGAACCTGTTTCTTTGACTCCTCCTGCATTATTCAATAGATTCAGCAAGGTAGCGACAGAGGAACTAATGGTATACACACCCTGAGTTTCAACCTCACCCACAATATAGACTAATAACTTCCGCACTTTGGCAAGCTTGACGTCAATAAAGGCTGTACTTTGGGATGGATTATCTATGTTGATGTAGCTGGAGTATATCTGAGAAAAGCTCTTGGCTATCAGGCTTTTCAATTCCTTTAGACTCACGCCATTGGTGAATACTCTTCCCCCTTCATCAGGAATAGTGATATGTCCTTCTTCGCTCACAGTGAGAGAGTATTCGAGGTTGAGTTGGCCCCAAACGGTTACCATGATCTCATCACCAGGGCT
>CAZSGR010000040.1:0-3449 GCA_964606185.1 uncultured Eubacteriales bacterium | reverse complement strand
TGTGGAGCGAGAAAAATTGTATACCGACTTTTTGCAGTTGTCAACCCTTCTCACTATTGACACGTGTAGCGTAAATTATTTAATATATATAGGCTTACAGAGAGTAGGCGCGTAGCTCAGTGGGAGAGTGCTTCCTTGACGCGGAAGAGGTCGAGGGTTCGATACCCTCCGCGCCTACCACTTTTTATTATGAATATGATAGAACGAAAAAAAAGAGTAAAGTAGGTCTTCCTGCCATGCGGAACACAAATAGATTTTAATGGTTGATTCGGTTATAGTTAGAGTTGAGGGGTTTGTTTGTTCGACTGAGAAAGGAACCGCCCTTTCAGGTTTCATTCCCCCATTTCAAACTGTACTGGAAATCCCTTTTTTTATGGGGTCAGGGCTTGACATTAGACATTATGTCTTCTGATGCGAGGAGGAAGGAAAAAAAAGACAATGGTCAATAATGAGAAATGTCCGAAGTCAAGCCCTGACCCTAATTAGGATACGGAGAAACGATTGAATAACGAAAACCCGGCTGATGCCCTGGATGTATTAAGGCACAGCTCTGCCCATCTGATGGCTCATGCTGTCCTGGCGCTTTTTCCCGGCACACAAACCGGAGTCGGCCCGGCCACTGAGGATGGATTTTTCTACGATTTTCTGAGGGACAAGCCGTTTACTCCCGATGACCTTAAAGTCATTGAAGAAAAAATGCGGGAACTGGCTAAAAAGGACCTTCCCATTCAGAAACTGACCCTCTCTAAAAAAGAAGCTCTCCGCACGTTCAAGGAACTGGGACAGGAGCTCAAGGTCGAGCTCATTCAGGAGAAAGCCGATAAAGAAGCCACCTGCTATAAACAGGACGATTTCATCGATTTCTGTCTCGGACCCCATCTCCCTTCCACAGGACAAATCAAACATTTCAAGCTTCTCTCTGTCTCAGGGGCCTACTGGAAAGGTGATGAGAAAGGAAAGCAGCTTCAAAGGATCTACGGGACTTCCTTCTATAAGGAAAAAGACTTGAAGGAATACCTCGCACTCCTGGAAGAAGCCAAAAAGAGAGACCATAGAAAGCTCGGTCCGGAGCTTGACCTTTACAGCTCAAACGAGGACATGGGAGCCGGGTTGATCCTCTGGCATCCGAAGGGGGCCACCATCCGGCGCATCATCGAGGATTACTGGAGAGAAGAGCACATCAGGGACGGCTATGAGTTTGTCTATGCTCCCCATGTGGCCAAGCTGGATGTCTGGAGAAAAAGCGGCCACACTGAGTTCTATGAGGCCATGTACCCCCCTCTTTTGAGCGAGGGAATTGAATACGAGCTCAAACCCATGAACTGTCCCTTCCATACCATGGTTTTTAATTCCCGGCAGCGCTCCTACCGCGACCTTCCCCTGCGCTGGGCAGAACTCGGGACAGTCTACCGCTACGAAAGGAGTGGCGTCCTCCACGGGCTTCTGCGCGTCAGAGGATTCACAGTGGATGATGCCCATATATTCTGCCGGGGTGACCAGCTCGAAGAAGAGATTCAGAGAACCATTTTTCTGGCTTTGAGATTCATGAAGGCTTTCGGGTTTAAAGAATATGATGTTTTTTTGGCGACCCGCCCTGAGAAGTATGTGGGAAAGGTTGAGGATTGGGACAAAGCCACTCAAGCTCTGGAGATGGCTCTCAAGGGGGCGAAGCTCGATTTTAAGGTTGATCCGGGAGAGGGCGTTTTTTACGGGCCTAAAATCGATATCAAGGTCAAGGACGTTTTGAAAAGGTCCTGGCAGTGCACCACTATTCAGCTCGATTTCAACCTGGCCGAGAGGTTCGACCTGCATTATGTGGGCGAGGACGGAAAGCTCCACAGGCCATACTTGATACACCGGGCGATCCTGGGTTCTCTCGAGAGATTCTTCGGTATCTTGATCGAGCATTACAACGGAAATTTCCCTGTCTGGCTGGCACCTGTTCAAGTGGTTGTCCTCCCTATCGCCGACAGGCATAACGAATATGCGGACTCTTTGGATAAGACGCTCAAAGAAAACGGACTGAGGTCGAAGAAGGATTTGCGCCGGGAGAAAGTCGGCTATAAAATAAGGGACGCAGAAATTCATAAGATTCCCTTCCTTTTAATTGTGGGAGATAAAGAGGTTAAAAACAGTACCGCTTCCCTGAGGGTCCACACCGTGGGAGATAAGGGAGAGGTGGATGTCAATGAATTCCTTGAAAAAGTCAGGGAATTGGATAAGAATAAATCATTAAGTATTAATCTTTAAAGGAGGTTAGCCATTAGAAGAAGGACATTCGATAGAGGGCGAAGAAAGGAAAAACCCCACAGGATAAATGAAATGATCAGAACGAAAGAAGTCAGGTTAATCGATGAGAACAAGGAACAATTGGGGATTAAACCTTTGGATGAAGCCCTGTCTCTTGCCGGAGAGAGAGACCTGGATTTGGTGGAGATTGCTCCCAAGGCAGTCCCTCCGGTGTGTCGGATCATGGATTACGGAAAATTTCTTTATGAATTACATAAAAAAGAACACGAGGCGAAGAAGCATCAGAAACAGATTCAGGTCAAAGAGATCAAATTCAGGCCCAAAATCAGCATTCATGATTACACGTTCAAAGTGCGGCATGTCCAGAGATTCCTGAACGACGGCAATAAAGTGAAAATCACTGTCATGTTACGAGGGAGAGAAAAGGCCAAGCCGGAACTGGCTGACAAGATTTTTGAAAGGGTTTTTGAAGACACGAAGGATCTTGGGTTCCAGGATGGAGGCGTTCGGCGACAACCCTGGGCTGCTTCGACGCATTTGAGTCCCACAAAGACAGGAGGAAAAGATGCCAAAACTAAAGACGCACAGGGGAGCCAAGAAAAGGTTCAAGATAACGGGAAAAAAGAAGATAGTTCACAGTAAAGCGTATAAGAGCCATCTTCTCACCAAGAAGTCAGCAAAAAGGAAGAGGAATTTAGGGAAAGAAGATCTCATCAAGGATTCAGATAAGAGCAGAATCAAGAAGATGCTGCCCTACGAATTTTAGAGACCAGACCCTCAAGAACCCCTCTGATAATTTTCCAAGGAGAGAAAAATGCCTAGAGTCAAAAGAGGACCCCGGAAAAGGATAAGAAGGTCAAAGATTTTAAAACAGGCCAAAGGCTACTGGGGAGCCCGCAGCCGCAATTACCGCACAGCCAAAGAAGCAGTGGAGAGAGCCCTTCAGTATGCGTACAGGGACAGAAGAACTCGAAAGAGGGATTTCAGGAGGCTGTGGATCATCCGGATTAAAGCCGCAGCAGAAAGCAACGGGATGTCATACAGCCGTTTCATTCACGCTTTGAAAGAGTCGAATATTGCCCTCGACCGCAAGATCCTTGCGGACATCGCCGTTCATTCTCCCCAGACATTCTTGCGAGTCGTCGAAAAAGTCAAAGAATCTGCGGCTTGATGAATAAAAAAGGGGACAGGCCCCTTTT
>CAZSGR010000039.1:14918-18563 GCA_964606185.1 uncultured Eubacteriales bacterium | reverse complement strand
AGAAAATCGCAAGAAGAGTGAAAAAATTAAAGTAAAAAAGTAAAGGGGTCGCATCCCCAAAGTCCCCCTCTTTTGAAAAATAACAGGCCTTTTTTCTTTTTTTCAAACAGTAATTTTCAATAAAATTTCGGTTGAGGTATGCTTAAGTTAGAATTTTTCTTTTTTCATTACAGTTCCAATAAAAGACAAATTTGTCCATAATAAGAAATAAAATAAAAAGAGGGATGTTTCCCAAGGTGACACTCAAAAAAGAAGGTTTCAATGCTTGAAAAATTAAAAAAAATGGTTGCGGCATTCGTGCTGAAGATTAGAGAATTCCCCGGTGTCGATGAGGTGGCACTAGTAGGTTCTGTGGCTTCTGATGATAAATATCCAAGAGACTGTGATATAGCCGTCGTAATCAGTGATTTTTCGGATATTGCTAAAATTGCCAAGGCTGCTCGCCAGATGAGCAGTATTTTTCAAAGTTGGGATGTCTTTGTGTTTGATCCTTATCGTAATTACCGGGGACAAATATGCCATCGAAAAGATTGTCCAGGTGCCTCGGTGGACTGCTATGTGCCAGGCTGTGGGGAAATTCCACATATAAGGTTAGTTAATGGGTTTGTATTTGATGAGAGAGAAATGTTTTCACGAAAAATAGAAGTATTATGGATTTTTAAGGATAGCCTTTTACTCAAATGGCAGAAGGATGTGCTGAAAACCATGGGACTCGAAAGCGTCAGAAAGTATAAGGTCTATGAAGACCAAACACTGATATGTGAAGACTGTGGAGCGGAGTTCATCTGGAAAGGAGGAGAGCAAAAGCATTTTGAGGAAATGGGATGGCATCCTCCTATTCGATGTCCTGGATGCAGACCGGCCAGATGCTTCGCCTGTAGCTCACCTCTGTCCTTGACACGAAGAGAAGCAGAGGAAAAAGGGCGTGACACATTGTGAAGCTTGCCTCCGTGTGGCAGGATTAGATAATCAAGAGAATGAAACTTGATATTGAAGAGATAAAAAGCCTCTGTACGGAAAGTTCTTATGAGAGAGGTGTGGATTATTTCCGGAAGGGTCGTGTGAGGGATATAATCCGCTCTAGGAATAGGATCACTGCTTCTGTGGTTGGTACACAGAAATATTCGGTTAAACTCCATACAGATAGAGAAGATTTCGATGTCTCATGTACATGTCCGTATGATTGGGGAGGCTATTGCAAACATATTGTGGCCACACTTATTGCTGTATCGGATGATGAGCCTGCAGTTATAAAGCATAAAGAGAGGAAGAAAAGAAATGTAGAGGATATTCTGCTTAATCTCACTTCTGAGGAAATGAAGAATTTTTTGAGATTGGAGCTAAAGAAGAATAAAAGTCTAAGGGATCACTTTTTCATCATTTTTTCAGGAAAAGGATTAAAGAAGCGAACGCTCAAAGACTATAAAAAAGAAATAAAACGCCTATACCTCGAGGTCGCTGATCGGGACGGATACGTGAAGTATGGAGTTAATGTGGACTTTTCCTACATTTATGATTTAGCGGACTGGTATTTGGAGGCAGGAAATGCTCTCGAATCAGTGTTTATTTACAGGTCATTGTCCGAGACTATAGCCGAAAACATGGACAATGTGGATGATTCTGATGGATATTACGGAGAAGAATTTACTCATGCAGTTGAAGGATTTGTGGAGAGTTTAATCAAAACCAATCTGAATTATAAAGATAAGAAAGCCTACATTGATTATTTCTTTGACAAATACATTGAGAATGACCCGGACTATTTTAGAGACCACTACAGCTTTGCTCTATCCAGAATCTGTGGTTCAAAAGATGAATTAGAATATTGGAAGAAGTTGCTTGAGCCCTACCTCCCTGAGGATTTGCCAGGAAAAGATAATTTATACCTGCATTTTATGGAAAAAGATTTGCTGATGATGCAGCTTTATATTTTAGACAAGCTCGAAGAAAACAAAGAATTTTATGAATTAATAGAAAGATATTACCGAAGAGACCGCGAGCTCTGTCTTGTGTACATCCGCCGTTTGGAAAAAGATAAAAAGATCAAAGATTCTGTGAAGGTGGCTGAGGAGAGCCTTGATTTCTTTCCTCCACATCTTACCATAGAAATACGAAGGTTCCTGAATAAATACTACGAAGGCCATTCTCCGGAGAAGTTAAAGCAGAATTTTCTTTTCCTTTTCATTCATGAGGGTAAATGGGAAGATTATGAAAAATTGAAAGCGCTTAACTCCAGAGAAGAATGGAAAAAGATATTTCCTGAGATCATTAAAGCACTCTCAAAAGAGGGATTCAGGCATGAAGATTTAATTATTAATCTCTTCTTAAAGGAAGGATTATTTGAGGTAGCCCTCGAGAAGGTTCTTCAAATCAGGAGTCTTTATACATTAAAAGAGTTTCATAAAGATCTGGCAGATAGATTTCCTGAGGAATATTTCAAGGCTTATAAAGAGATGATTATTCCTTTTGCTGAGAGCAGGACGGGGAGAGCACACTATCGGGAGGTGATCGGATATTTGAAGCGGATGAAGAGAATTAAAAGATTCGAGAAGGAGTTTAAGGAGTTGGTAGATCACCTTAAAACGGAATATAAAAACAGGCCTGCTTTTCTTGATGAGTTAAGACGAGTCTAGAAATTTGCTTAATTAAGAGTCGAAATTGGTAAGGATTGTGTCGCATCTCAACATTCGACATTTCTAAGAAAGATTAAATTCAAAATGGAGCTAGCCCCATATTTTCCATTTATTTTAAAATTTCTTGCGCTTTTGTCAAAAAATCTTCCGCTCTTTTCAGGACCAGTGTGGCACTAGTTCTGGAGAACTTGCTTCTGTAATCAGCGTTTTCTCTTAAAATCATCGCATGATAAAAGGCTTCTGCAAATTTTAAATCCAGTTTTCCGGGTTTAACAAACAGAGCTTTTAGTGCCACATAAAGACAGTAATGGCTTTTTTCCCGATAACTTTGAGCGAATAGCAGCGCCCTAGCCGTATGATAGAAAGAATAATAGCCTTGAATTGTTGGCCATTTGTGTTTCCCATGAGAAAGCCCGAATTTCGCATCTTCCAGGTCTTCCTGAGCGGCCCGTAACTCTTTGTAGATAAGCCTCTTGCCAGCAAGAAACGGTACGATCTTTTTCCTCTCCAAACATTCTTTAAACTCCGGATTCATCAGCAATCTTTTCCCATAAGATAATTCCTTCATTCACTAAAGACAGAAATTCCTTGTCGGTTTTCTCAGCTCTTAGAAGCTCAAGCGGGGAAAAAATTACGGGATGTATCTTTATTTCTTCAAAACCTTTTTTAAAAGAATAGTCATCTATGGATTGAAGCACTTTTCTCTTGTTATCTGAGGTGATAAAAATATCCATATCGCTTTTTGATGAATCGGTTCCTTCTGCGCAACTTCCAAAAAGGACTATTTTACTGGCTTTATCCTTTAACTCATCAACGAGTGGACGCAGGAGAATTAGGTTATTTAAAATCTTAAACTGTTGAAACACAGGATCAGCAACATTTATCCTGTAGAAATACATTTTTCCTTTTTGGATTCTGTTTAATATACCAATGGAATAAAGTTCATTCAGAACTTTATTGGCTGAGCCGTAACTTATCCCAATTTTTCTGGCAATCTCTCTTTCGTAGAATT
>CAZSGR010000039.1:0-14818 GCA_964606185.1 uncultured Eubacteriales bacterium | reverse complement strand
TTGGCTGAGCCGTAACTTATCCCAATTTTTCTGGCAATCTCTCTTTCGTAGAATTCTTTATCAGAAAATTTTACTAAAAGACTCAGCACTCTTTGGTAATTTGTTGAGATAAGGAAATGTGGTTTCATAATTGCTTATATTTATGAGTATATACTCATTATATTGAGCAATAATGAAGTTGTCAAGAAATTGGGGGGCAGGCCTCAATTTCCTTGTGTCATTGCGAGCGAAGCGCGGCAATCTCGTAAGAAAATTTGACTCATCTTTTTTTATTTATGAGATTGTGCCGAATCGCTCCGCTTCTTGCATTGACACTAAAAAGACAAAAAAGCGGCCAGGCCTCTTTTACCCATAGAGATTACTATTCTTTGCTCTTGGGAATGATACTGGATGTAAGGGGAAGTGACTATCAGGGAGAATCGATGAAGGGATTTGTGATTGTGAGGTTCCTTATTGCTTGATTGTGCTGCATATTCTCGGTGTAGATAGCGGCGCAGTCAGCCTGTAAGGCAGCTGAGATAATCAACGAATCATAGAAGGGATACCGCCACTGATCCATGATCTCCAGAGCTTTGTGGAACAACTCCGTACTGGAAAACACTTCACACATGGGTTCGAGCACGACATTGAGGTATCTTTGGGCGTCTTTGAAGGTCAGAGGCTTGGCAAATTTTTGGGTGGCGACGTTCAAGAATTCTTGGATGACTTGATAGCTGATGATTCCTGTGCCGTTCTCCAGGGCGTTAGCGATAAGTCTTTTGGCGATATCATTCTTTGCAGGGTCTTCAGTGTCGAATGAATAGATGAATATATTGGTGTCGATGAAGTACTTATCGCTCATTCAGCTCTTCCCTGGAGAACTTGCGTCCGGGTCTCGCGTAGTTCAATGAATCCATGAACGCCTGGTAATCCGTTGTTCTCGTGTTTTTGTTTATGTATTGTCTGAGCCAGCGTCTGAAGGTGGCATTGAGTGTGGTGTGCTCGCCTTTGGCTTTTTGCCTCGCTTTTCGGATGAGTTCTTCATCCGCGCTCAGAGTGATGTTTTTTAGCATGTGGAACCTCCAATGTTACACTATTATTGTGTACACTATATCTGTGTTATTGTCAAGAGGCTAACTCAAGAAGAAAACTCCTTTACTAAGAATAACGAGGAATCGAACGAATAATCTCATAGAAAAAGTTAGATATTTGAAATTATCTTCAATGACACCTCAATTTGACTCTTGCCTCATTAATTGATATTCTTTTGCCAAATAAATAAGAGGTGCAATGGCCGTTAAGTGTCCCAAATGTCATTTTGAAAATCCCGAGGATACTGCTTACTGCGGTAAATGCGGGACTAAATTTGAACCCTCCGAAGATATTACCCCCTCCTATACAGAAACCCTCGAAACACCCAAAGAAAAACTGACAACAGGCGCCACCTTCGCAGAGCGGTTCCAGATCATTGAAGAGTTAGGCATAGGCGGCATGGGAAAGGTCTACAGAGCCGTTGATAAGAAGTTGAATGAAGAAGTTGCCTTAAAACTCATAAAGCCTGAAATTGCCTCTGACAAGAAGGTCATCGAGCGCTTCCGGAATGAGCTGAAAATCGCTCGTAAGATTGTTCACAAAAATGTCGGCCGGATGTACGAGCTCATGGAAGATGAAGGCGCCCATTACATCACCATGGAATATGTCCCGGGTGAAGACCTCAGAAGCTTTATCCGAAGATCCGGGCAGTTAGCCGTCGGAACGTCCCTTCGGATAACAAAACAGGTTGCTGAAGGATTGTCTGAAGCTCACCGTTTAGGAGTTGTCCACCGTGATCTCAAGCCCAGCAACGTAATGATAGATAAAGAGGGGAGTGCCCGGATCATGGACTTCGGGATAGCTCGATCGCTTCGAGGGGCAGAACTAACACGTGAAGGGATAGCGGTCGGGACACCCGCCTATATGTCGCCGGAGCAAGCACGCGGTGAAGATCTGGATCACCGCACGGACGTTTGGTCATTGGGTGTTGTTCTGTATGAAATGCTCACCGGGCAACTGCCGTTCAAAGGTAAGAGTGAGCAGGCGGTTGTACATTCCATTTTAAATGATGAACCGGAACCACTAACCAAATTGCGTTCAGACGTGACACAGGAGCTGGGAAGGATCGTGGAGAAAGCCCTGGCCAAAAGTCCGGATAAACGGTATGCGAATATTGATGAGATGATGACGGATATTCAATCTGTCGAAAAGGAGCATGAAACCAGGGAAATTACGCCTAAAGTTTCATTATTCAAAGATCTATGGAGAAGACGCGTTCCTCAAATCGTGGGGATTTATTTAATAGCGGTCAAGGCAATAGAAGAATTTATGATTTGGCTGGTGGGCCGCTTTGCCCTGTCTCCGAATCTGCCGGATTTCTGTGTGGCGGTTTTGTTGTCCCTGATTCCTGCAGTTGCGGTTCTTGCGTTTTTCCACGGGAGACAGGGCCGAGTCAAATGGACTAAGGCAGAGAAAATTATTATCCCTGTGAACCTTCTTGCATCTGCGGCACTCCTGATTTTCCTGTTTTATGGAAAGGACCTGGGAGCCGCGACAAAAACGATTATCTACATGGATGATGAAGGGATGACGATTGAACGTGTGATTCCTAAAAGTGAATTCCGGAAAAAGGTCGCCTTATGCTACTTCGACAACGAAAGCGGTGATTCCACATTGAACTGGCTGCAGTATGGGATTGTCGAGGCACTGCGAATTGATTTAGCTCAGGATCTTTATTTAAATGTCGGCGCTGGATTTGATCCCAAATTGAAGGAAGCCGGATTCCAAGAAGGAGTCGGAGTGCCTTTAGCCCTGAAGAGAGAAATTGCTCGAGACAGGCACATGGACTATTTTGTCTCAGGGTCGTTTACCGAAGATAACGAGGGATTAACGGTGAAAACGTCACTTTATGAGACAGAGCGTATGAAATTGTTGGGGGAGAGATCTTTCACCGGGAGAGATATTTTTAAGCTGATAGATGAGATGTCTGTTCAGCTTAAACACGATTTAGAAATCCCTGCCCACCACATCGGAGAAACAGAAGATAAGCCGGTGACCGAAATGTTAACGAACTCTGCAACTGCTTTTAAGCTATTTGTTACTGGTTCTTATATGGGACAGTTCAAAAATGACTGGGAGAAAGCAGCGGATTATCTTGAGCAAGCTGTTAAAGATGACCCGGTGTTTGCTTTTGCCTGGTTTGGACTGGCAAACGTCTACATCCAGTTAAATCAGGGCGAAAATGCGGAGGAAGCCATTCGGATGGCGATGCAGCATGATTATAAGCTCTCAGAAAAAGACAAATTCGAAACCAGATACATATACTACTTTCTCTTCAAGCAGGATCAAGATATGGTGTTCGCCCTGGCAAAAAGGAGAGTGGAGTTATTCCCGGAGGATATTGAGGGTCACGAATGGCTGGCTGATGCTTACAGGAATAAAAATCAACTGGATGAGGCTCTTTCAGAATATGAGCGTATTTTGGAGCTCGATCCCGAACAGTATGATAATTTACAGATGATCGCTCAGATTTATGAAAATAAGGGTGAGTTTGATAAGGCTTTGGAGTATCACAAGCAATATGCAAACAAATTTCCAGATGATCCAAAATCGTTTACAGCCATAGGAGCACTCTATAAGGCTCTGGGAGATTTTGAACAGGCAAAAGCCTCCTACAAAAAGGCATTGGTCATTGATCCGGAGAATATTTCGGTCCTTATCACACTGGCAGACATCGAGTCGAGCTTAGGAGATTTTGATCAAGCGCTTGAGCAGTATCTGGATGCTTTGGAGGTCAGCAAAACCCCCAATCAACGGATGAATGTATATTATTCCCTGCAATATTATTATGAAATGAGAGGGCAGCTGAATAAAGCCATTGACTGTATCCAACGCGCTAGGGCTGAAGGTGAAAAATTTCAGGCTCCACTGCAGATGCTCATGACTAACATGAATTCTCTCGAAACATATATCAATGCTGGCAAGCAAGATCTCGCATTCGAGATAATAAAGGA
Source organism: uncultured Eubacteriales bacterium (assembly GCA_964606185.1). Taxonomy (GTDB): domain Bacteria; phylum Acidobacteriota; class Aminicenantia; order Aminicenantales; family Aminicenantaceae; genus SOIA01. The sequence goes on along the minus strand of CAZSGR010000039.1, from coordinate 10,793 downwards.
GATTGAGAAGAAGATAAGTCCGCCTTTTGACAAATTAATACCTCTTGGATACGTAATGTTCTATTTAGCGACAGAGGATATGGACAATGCGGAGAAAACGATCGAAGAAGTTGAGGCATTAATAAAAGCTTGGGGAATTGAGTTTTTCCGTGTGTTCATCTTTTTAACTCAAGGGAAAATCAATGAATTTAAGGGAGAATATAACCAGGCGATCCTAGACTATCAAAAGATATTAGAACTTTCGCCAACAGATGTCAGCACGTATGAGCATATCGGTCGATGCTACAGAAAACTAAAAGAGTATGAAAATGCAGAAAAATCCCTCCAGGATGCTTTAAAGGTTGAGCCGTTCAATCCGATATTCAATTATGAGATGGCTCTGGCTTATTGGGATATGGGAAAAAAAGAAAAGGCTTTAGAACATTTGAATAGATCCCTGTACGTATGGGAAGAAGCGGATCCGGAGTACAAACCCGCCAGAGAAGCCAGAGACAAACTCGCAGAGTGGAAATAGTGGAAATAGTGGAAATAGGGGTCGCATCTTAACATTTAACATTCCAGAAAAAGCCAACAAATCTAGGTGCCGCATCTTAACATTCGACATTTCTTAAGAAGGGACTGGCTCCATTTTAGTCAACGGGATTGCCACACTTTACTCGCAATAACACAAAAAGGGGACAGGCCCCTTTTCTAGAAATTACATAAAAAAGGGGACAGGCCCACTAGTGTCCGGTTAAACACAAAATAAAAAATTTTTTGTTGATATTATTGAAGTTACAACAAAAAAAATTGGAATTTGCGTTCAAATCGATTACGGTGGAAATCTGCCGTAACTTTATGTATATATTGGAGTTAGAAGGATTTTGAAATTCAACAACCGGACAGCAGTGGGACAGGCCCCTTTTCTAGAAATTAAGGACAGTTGTTTATGCTCAGTAATTAGGCAACTCTTTTATAAATGACATTGAATATGAAAGTGTCATTGCGAGCAAAGCGCGGCAATCTCATAAAAAGAAATGCATTTTTCACTAAGAGATTGCCGTGTTGCACTCGCAATGACACTGAGACGAGATTGCCGCGATACTTCATTCCTCGCAATGACATGTTAGGAGGATCGCTGCCCTTCGATCGCAGGGACATTTCAAAAAGGGATAGGCATCTAACTTCCTGCTTTATGGTTAAGTCCACAATTCCTATTAATTGTTTCGATAAAAAAAATTGTTGACAATCCACATTTATTTATTCATAATATCTGAATAGATAGTGTATAAACAGGAGAGACTGACATGTCTGAACTGACAAAATTCGAAGAGCAAATCCTACTTTCGGTTTGGAACCTGCATGATCAGGCCTACGGCATCTCTATATATGAACACATACGCCGGATCACCAAGAAGAAGCTGGCCATTGGCGGCATCTACTTTCCACTCGAGCGTCTTGTCGAAAAGGGCCTTCTTAAGGCCAGGAAAGGCGAGCCCACACCCGTACGCGGCGGACAGAGCAAGCGCTACTATGAGCTCACCAAACTCGGGTACGAAATACTCCTGGAATCCCGAGAGATACAGGACGCCTTCTGGAAAGGCCTGCCGAGACTATCCTTCGTCATGGAAGAAAAAAGTTAGGAATGATCAAAAACAACCGCTCATCGTTTGGCCTACGGCTGTTGGGCCGGCTGATTGACAGAGACAAGAACTACGGCCTTTTCGGCGATGTCGAGGAGCTCTACCATACCTGGAAAGAAGAAAAGGGGAGAGCGACAGCCGAACGCCTCCTCTGGATGCAGGTTCTGCGGACCATCCCGCATTATTTCTATCACCGCTTTTACTGGAGCTGGATCATGCTTAAAAACTATTTGAAAATCGCTGTTCGAACCCTCAAGAGGAGAAAAACCTATGCTTTTATCAACATAGCCGGACTGGCCACCGGGCTGGCCTGCTGCATGGTGATTCTCCTTTATGTGTCCAATGAGTCGAGTTATGACCGGTATCATCAGGATGCGGACCGTCTCTACCGTGTGCTGGAGTATAGAAAGGTGCCTGCTGGTGAGTTTTGTATGGCGGGTATCAGCGCTATGGTGGCCACCGTGCTTGATGAACATTACAGCCAGGTCGAGGAGACGGCGAGAATTTTTCCGGTATCCAATGTGCTTATCCAGTACGAACAGAGACGGGCATTCGAAGACCGGGTTGTGTATACAGAATCCTCACTCTTCCGGGTTCTGACCATTCCTTTTTTAAAAGGGGACCCGGACACGGCGCTGAAAGGTTCGACAGGCCTTGTTCTCTCCGAGCGCATGGCAAAGAAGTATTTTGGAGAGGAAAATCCGATCGGCAAGAGGATCGCTGTCAAAGATCCTGCGTGGAACCGGATGTTTCAAGAAACGCGTTTCAAAGATTATCATGTGACCGGAGTCGTGGCTAATCCTCCTTCCAACACTCATTTTAAATACGACATACTCCTTCCTCTCAGTCAATTCGAAAAGGGCTGGCTCCTGAAGGAGTGGCATGCCGGCGCAACGGTGACCTATCTGAGACTATCTCCCGGTGTATCTGTCCAGGAGTTTGAAAAACAGATCGAGCGGATGGCTTATGATTACGTGAATAAAGAACTGACGGCCTGGGGGCAGACTCGGCGTTATTTTCTTCAGTCTGTGACCGACATTCATTTCCGCCGTGAATTCGAAGGTCTTCCAATACGGGGTGAGCTAGAGCCCCCGGGGAATCGCCTCTATCTATATATCTACGGCATGATTGCCTTCCTCATCCTGCTCATCGGATGTATGAATTTCGTTAATCTGTCCAACGCGCGGGGCGTTTACCGCATCAAAGAGGTCGGCCTGCGGAAAGTGATCGGTGCGGGGCGCGGCCAGCTGATCCGGCAGTTTTTGAGTGAGTCTGTCATAATTACCTTTTTAGCCACTCTCTGTGCCTGCGTGTTGATAAACGGGCTTCTCCCTCTCTTCAATCAATTCGCTGGAACGGCACTTTCCCTGAAAGAACTGATCCATCCCCAGGTCTTTGTATCCATACTGGGCCTGGTGCTCTTGGTCGGGATCCTTTCAGGACTCTATCCTTCTTTCGTCTTGACGGCTTTTCGACCTGATCAGATTCTGAGAGGTACGAAAACGAGTGCGCGAGGATCCTTTGCGTTGAAGGTTCTCGTCGTCGGGCAGTTTGCCATCTCCATCTTTCTGGCCACTGGTTCTGTCACCGTTTATAAACAGCTTTCTTACATGAGAAGCGGAAGTCTCGGGTTTGATAAAGAATTCAAATATGTCATCCCCATGAGGAGTGACGCTCAGGTTAGAAAGCAGGTGAGAACCGTTAAATCCGAATTCCTGAGGAATCCCAGTATCCTGGAAGCGGCAGCCTCCTCAAGCGTACCGGGCCGCCCCATGCGGGAAAGGGGTCTCAAATGGTCTGACGACAAACTCGATAAGTCGCTGCGCCTCAAGTTCCTTTCCTGTGATGACGATTTCATCCCGCAATACAAAATAGAGATGGTTGCGGGACGCGCCTTTGATGAAACGCTGAACGATGAAAACAGGGCCTTCATCATCAACGAGGCAGCGGTCCCATACCTTGGCTATGCTTCGGTCGAAGAAGCCTTGGGGGACAGGCTGTACGAGAGTTACTACGGACGGTGGAAGACCATTATCGGAGTGGTCAAGAACTTCCACTTCCAGGGCATGCGCCAGGAGATAGAGCCCATGTACATGGAGGTCTCTTCCTCAAGGTATAACATGCTGACCCTGACGCTGGCTCCCGGGAACATTCCGGATACGCTTCGTTTTCTCCAGAGCAAATGGTCCGAATTCTTTCCGGCCATCCCTTTTGATGGATTTTTTCTGGATGATGACTTTGACCGGTTGTACCGTAAAGAGGCTCAGATGGGAAAAATGCTCGGAGTATTGACGTCCATGGGACTCGTGGTCGCCTGTATGGGGCTTCTGGGACTGGCATCCTTCCTTGTCCAGCACCGGACAAAGGAAATAGGTGTCCGGAAAGTGCTGGGAGCTTCTGTGCCGAACTTGATGGGACTTCTCTCCCGGCAGTTTGTCATCCTTGTTATTCTGGCTAACGTCATCTCCGTGCCCCTTGCTTACATTGCCTTAACACGGTGGCTTCAGGATTTCGCCTTCCGCATCCAGCTCGGCTGGGACACCTTCACGATATCCGGTATCGCCGCCCTTCTCTGTGCCATTTTACCTGTCCTGATGCACGCTTTCCTCGCCGCCCGAACCGACCCTGTGGAAAGCTTACGTTATGAATAATGTAATCCTATAAGGAACAACCAAAAGAGTCTTTTTGTATAAAGGAGATCATAAAATGAAACTGTGGAAAATAATCACTATTGCAGCGATTGCTCTTTGCATATTCAATGTATCCTTATATGCATCGGAAATACATGAAGCTGCAAAAAACGGAAACCTTGTAAAAGTGAAAGCTCTGTTAGAAGACAATCCTGAATTATTGAATGAAAAGGACAGCCAGGGATTTACACCGCTGCACAGCGCTGTCACGAACGGACGAATACACATTATCCGTTTTCTTATAGAAAAGGGTGCGGACATTGAAATAAAGAACAATAACGGTCTTTCTCCCCTTTTCACAGCGCTTGACCGGGGGCGGGACCCTGCAGCCCATCTGCTCATTGAAAAGGGAGCTGACGTGAATGTAAAAGGATTCAGGAACAGGACGTTGCTCCACACTGCAGCACGAACAGGAAACATTCGTGTTGCCCGGCTTCTGGTAAATCATGGGGCTGAAATAAATGCCAGGGACTCTCAGGGCTATACACCGCTGGACCTGTCTCTCTCATCAGGACAACCGGGAACAGCGCGGTTTCTCAAAGAAAACGGAGGCTCTGTAAATACTTTCAATACCGGGAAAGAAGATTACAATGCTTTGTTAAAAAACGCTGTTTTTGAAGGAAACAGCGACTCGGTCAGGGTATTTGTTGAATTTGGTGTGGATATAAAAAACATCGATGAGGACGATGTTACTTTTCTTCATATTGCGGCTGCTTACGGGCAGTCTGAGGCAGCCCGGATATTAATAGACTGCGGTTATGACGTTAATGCGAAAACAAAGGAAGGGAAAACACCGCTCTTTTATGCAGCAGGACACGGACATAAAAATACCGCTGACGAGCTGCTTTCCAGAGGAGCGGCAGCGGATGGCTCCATTGAAGAAAATTACGGTGAAAGTGTGTATTTGAACAAAGAGCTGCCTGAAAAAGAAGCGTATATATGGTATTTAGGTCACAGCGGCTGGGCGGTAAAAACGAAAAACTACCTGCTTGTATTTGATTATGTCGAATCCGGGAAAAAACCTTCAACACCGTTGATTTCAAACGGATACGTCAATTCGTCCGAGATTCAGGACCTGCATGTAACGGTATTTGTCTCTCACGGTCATACGGACCATTACAACCGGGAAATCCATAATTGGAAAAACGCTGTTCCGGATATGGCATACGTACTCGGATTCAGACCCCGGGGAATTCCGGAACAGAGTTATACGTTTGCCGTTCCGCGAACACAAACAACACTCGGTAACATGCAAATTTCAGCAATTAAATCGACTGATGCCGGTGTTGGCTTTTTGATAACGGTCGACGGACTGACTATTTTCCACGGAGGCGACCATTCAAACAGAGACAGGACTTTTAACGGGCTTTTTTCGGAAGAAATAGACTTCCTGGCAGAACAGAACCGTGAGATTGATATTGCTTTTATTCTGGTCGGCGCTCCTTGCGGCGGCGGGTCTCCGGAAGAGGTCAGACTGGGCATCTATTATGTAATAGATAAACTGTCGCCGAAAATACTATTCCCGATGCATGCACGGATGTATACACCGCTATACAGGGAATTCGCAGAAGAGGCGTCTGCAAAAATCTCAACGACAAAAGTAATTCCGGCACAATTCAAAGGAGACAGGTTTTATTACAGGAACGGTGATATTAGAAAATAAGAAGCCGATCCATTCTATACAGGAAAAGACCGGGCAATTTCTACGGAAACGCCTGCGATACCGGTACAAAAAATAATGAAAGAATTAAAACCCGAGGAGATAAAAAGGAATAATAAGAACCACCCTGACAGCTACATTTTAATGATAATTTAGAGGCGGCATCAACAGTATTTTACGAGCAGAATTTCAGTGCCGTCGGAAGCAAAATTATATTCTACTTTGTCCAAAAGATAGATTTCGTTTTTGGGCTTGCATCCAATCTCTCATAATTTTTCCCAATAACCACTTGTTAACATCCTGAAACATGTAGAGGGATCGCATCTTAACATTTGACATTTTGAAAAGTTTAATTCGTGGTATCTCAATATTTGACATTTCTTAAATTTGGTACAGTTCCCTGTTTTCTGCCAAATTTTTTCCATGAGATTGCCGCGTCGCTTCACTCGCAATGACACGAAAGAATAGAGGGGTCGCATCTCAATATTCGAAATTTCTGAAGTTGAGGGCAGTCTTTGGTTCCTGTGTCATTGCGAGGAACGGAGTGACGCGGCAATCTTGTAAGATGAGATGACTTTTACCTTTCTTATTTCCGAGATTGCCGAGCAAGCTCGCAATGACAAAAAAAAGGATAGGTCTCTTTTTGCACAATTTCCGTAAGAGATTGCCGCGCTCTGCTCATAATTACACAAGGTTGAGATTGCCAGCCATGGCTCGCAATAACATCTGCAAAACCGGACATCCAGCAGAAAATTGGGGCCTGGCCCCTTTTCTAGAAACTGGGGGCGATTCCCTTGTGCTCTAAATCTCAACATTCCATATTTTTAAAGGGAAGTGTTTGGCAATCCTGTCAAAATCCGCATCATTATGCAGTAAAAAAAGCTCATTTTCTACAGCGATTCGCGCGATGAGACAATCAATCGTGCTTTTGACTGTTACTCCTTTTTTCCGCAGTTGTAAATACATTCTTGCGGCTTCTGCATAAGATTCTCGGCCACTCTTCAGTTCATAAAAAGTCTGTGTTATGAGATATTTTTTCAACAAGTTAAAATCTTTATCGGTTTGACTGCCCTGGAGAACTTCCATGTAAATAAAATGACTGATCCCGAATGGAATGTTGCTGTCGAGGATCTGATGGAATTTTTTAACAGGCTTATTTTCCACCCCTTTGAAATAATCGATTAGCACAGAAGTATCTACAAGAATCATCATGTCCTCATTTTTTTATAGTCATATTCTTCAGCAAATCGTATCTTTCCTCTCACTTCTCGCAGGTCGAGCCTTTTCCGGTTTTGTATGAATTCTTCCAGGGCTTTGTGGATAAGAGCTTTCTTTGTTTTTAGATTAGACAGCCGAAGAGCCTCCTGGATTAACTTGTCATCGATGACCACATTTGTGCGCATTGGAATACACCTCTATATACACATTACTATATGTATAATTTACTGTCAACATAAATTTGTTTTGGAGGGTCGTATTCCTATTCACTCTAAACTATGTGGTTAATTAATTGGATAAAGAACGCTCTAACCCTCGAAATTTTCTCAATTGATGATGTAGCGAAAACAGAATTCATAAATGAAGGCATATTAAAAAATTGGACATTTCAGAAATTGGGGACAGTCCCCAATTCCTTATATAATTGCGAGCTTTTATGGGATTCCTGCACTTTGCTCGGAACAGGCTTGGCAATCTCATTAGATAAGATGATTTTTGCCTTTCTTATTTACTAGATTGCCGCGCTCTGCTCACAATGACACGAAAGAAGGGATAGGACCCTTTTTCTTCAATTTCCATTTGAGATTGTTACGCTACGCCCGCAATGATTTCAATGTAAGATCGACATGTCCCTGCGCTCCTCGCAGTAACACATGAGTTTAGCTATATCTTTATATCAAAGGTGGTACCTTGGGGAACGTCCCCAATATTCTTATTCATGCCTCAAAGGCTCTGCCGGATCAGTCGTTGCCGCTCTGACTGTTTTGAGGATTATGGTCATCAGAGCTATAAACTGAGCAAGAAGTGCGGAAAAGATGAACACGTCCAATCCTAAGTTTATCCTGTAGGCAAAATTCTGCAGCCACCTGTCCATGATAATGTAGACTATCGGCCAGGTGATGAGATTCGCCATCAGTACCCCTTGAGTCATTTCTTTTGAGAGAGAAAAAGCAATTCCCCGGACAGTTGCACCGAATATTTTCCGAATGCCGATTTCCTTGGTTTTTTGTTCAATCGTATAAGAGGCAAGTCCGAACAATCCTAAACAGGAAATACAAATGGCAATCACTCCAAAAAAACTGAATATATATCCCATTTGAATCTCCGCCTGATAGAGTTCATAGAAGGCGTCATCTAGAAATTCATAATAAAATGGTTGGGAGGGCGCAAATCTTTTGAAGATGTCTTCAATCTTTTTAAGTGATTCTTGAACGTTGCCGGGTTTCATTTTTATGAAAATGCGAAAGTGCCAGGGCCGATAAAACCGGAAAATAAATGGCCCAATGGCCTGATGCATCGAGCGAAAATGAAAGTCTTTGACGACACCGATTATTTCTAATTCCTTATAAGCCTCCGCAAAGTCAGGATGGTCGAAGTAAACTTTTTTCCCGAGAGGGAATTCTATCCCCATGGTACGGGCTGCACTTTCATTGATCACGCATGTCTTGGTTCTGTCCTCAGGTGCGGTTTTTAAAAATCCTGTTCCCTGGATGATCTCCATCTCGAAGGTCTCAAAAAAGTCATAATCCACCATTGAGTAGGTTGAAGGAAAGGATTTGTTTTCAGGTTGTTCTTCCAGACGGATATTGACTTCGTCCCTGACCAGGAACGGCCGGCTTGACGAGGCTGTGACGTTCAAAACGTCAGGTTCTTCCATGAGGGCTTTTTTAAATTTCTCAAACCTCGTCATCAGCTCCTGGTTGTTGGAAACAGTCACTACAGAATCTCTGTTGAATCTGATGTTTTTTCCCTTTATCAGATGGAGCTGTTTATAAACAACTATGGAACAGATGACCAAACCTATAGCAATAGAAAACTGGAATGTGATCAAGATTTTTCTGAATGACATGCCTCTCGAACCCAAATTAAAATTTCCCTTGAGGACCCGGGCCGGGCGGAATGCAGATAGAAAAACCGCCGGATAGCTTCCTGCAAGAATTCCAGTAAAAAAAACCAGAGCGACAAGAACCAGGCAGAAAAGACCATTGGTCATATCCACAGCTCTTAGTTTCATTCCCAGAATGCGGTTGACAGAAGGGAGGGCCAATAGGACAACGGCCAGGGCTGAAAGGAGGGCGAGGAATGAGAGGGAAACAGCTTCCCCATAATACTGATTCACAATCTTTTGGCGGGTGGCTCCAATGACTTTTCTTATCCCGACTTCTTTTGCCTTTTTTATTGACCTGGACGTGCTGAGATTGGTGTAGTTGATGCAGGCAAGAATCAAGACAAACGCAGCAAGAACAGCAAAAAGGTAGACTTGTCTATTGGTGCCTGTTTCCTCCACGCCTTCCAGATGGACACGTGTCAGGGGCTGAAGGAACGGCATTTGAGAAGATTGAGAGTTCACATATTCTCTGAAGAAGTTTTGGATCCTCTGATTCACTCTGCCGGCCGATGCAGAAGGATGAAGCATGACATAGGTAAAGCCAGACGGATCCCAGCTTTCCAACCTCTGTTTTCCCATCCATTCAATACGCGTGATCAGATCGAATTGGATATGTGAATTCGCTGGGATGTTCTTTATTACCCCGGTCACTGTAAAGTCGGCATTGAATTGATGGACGCGGAGTTGTTTGCCTATCGCATCGTCACGCCCGAAATATCTGGATGCGGTCTCTTCCGTGATGACTATAGAGTTTAGTTCAGAGAGTGCCGTATTCGGGTCTCCTTCGATAAAGGGAAATGTGAAAATTCTAAAGATGGATGGGTCTGCGAGATAGAATCTTTGTTCGTGATATCTCAGGTACTCGTGCTGGACGAGAGAGGCATTCTTGAACCGGATACGGCAAAAATCAACGATTTCGGGATAGTCCGCCTTCAAGGAGGGAGCCAGGTGCCATGATGTGTGATAAGTTTTCTTGTTGTCTGTGTCTTTGATGACGATTCGGAAAATCTGGTCCTTTTTTTCGTGAAACCTGTCATAGCTCAGCTCGTCTTGAATCCAGAGGGCGAGAATAATAAAACAGGCCATGCCAATGGCCAGGCTGGCGATGTTCATAAAAGAGTACCCTTTTTGTGTCCTGAGTTTTCGGAAGGTGAGCTTGACATAACTCCCGAACAAACCGGAAATAGGATGGCTCGATCGTCTGCCAGAGGATTTATCGTGCTTTCGGTTGGCGGCTTTCTTTTTTTTCAATGATTTTTTGAGGCTAAACATCGTTTTGGCCTTAAACTTCATTCAGTGGAAAAGACACGTCAATAATAAAAGAGCAAAATCTGTGCCAATTTGGAAAGCTAGAGAACCAGGGTGAAGGGAAGGATTATGAATAAAGAATGTTCGATATCGTTCAAATTCAGTCCGATTTCGAACATGATGAAAAAAGAAAAAAAAGGGGATAGTGAATTGGGTGAATTGGGGACGTTCCCTAAGGGGACACCACAGGGATATAAACAGTCACTTTTTTTGTATGAGATTGCCACGCTCTGCTCGCAATGAAACAAAAAAGCGGACAGGTTCCATTTTTCTTTATGAGATTGCCACGTCGCTGCGCTTCTCGCAATGACACAAAGGTGAAATTTCTACGTAGTTTTGTTCCTCGCATGAACAAGTTAGGTTATATCTCTTTGTCTAAGGTAGTACCTTGGGGAACGTCCCCATTA
>CAZSGR010000038.1:11815-18669 GCA_964606185.1 uncultured Eubacteriales bacterium | reverse complement strand
AAGCTCTTTTCAAGGACGAAGAGCAGTCGGCTTGTGAGGCCCCCTTTATGAACTTGGTTTCCATTGGAACTATAGCCGACGTTGCAGAGTTGAGGGGAGAAAACAGGCTTTTTGTAAAGCATGGGCTTGAAGCCATGGATGAAGTTTCAAACATCGGATTATCGAGCCTTCTGGACGTCTGTGGATTGAAAGGGCGAAAAGTGTCGGTTGGAGGTGTCGGTTTCAGGATCGGGCCGAGGATTAATGCGGCGGGAAGGTTGGGGAAGACCGATCTGGCAGTGCGACTTTTTTTAACGGATTCTCTTGAAGAGTCGATGGAACTGGCATCTCATCTGGATAACTTGAATTCCAAAAGACAGAAGATCCAGGAACGAACATATAACCAGGCTCTAGAGACGATCCAAAGGAGAGATCTTGATAAACGCTACAGATTTCTGATACTGGGTTGTGAGGAGTGGCATCGGGGAGTCATCGGTATAGTGGCTTCAAAACTGAAGGATTCCTTTCACAGACCCGTTCTCCTTTTTACCTATGAAGATGGTAAAGCATGCGGTTCTGGAAGAAGCATCAGTGGATTACCGATTATTGAATGCATGGATGAATGTAAAGATCTGTTCCTGAGTTATGGAGGACACAGTATGGCGGTTGGCTGCGTTCTTCCTCAAGAAAATATGAAGCTTTTTAAAGAATCAATCAATGTCATAGCCAGCGAGAGAATATCCGATGAAGATTTGAAAAGGAAGGTGGTCATAGATTCAAAATTGGAATTTCCAGATATCACCTCCAGTTTCCTCGAAAAATATTTTCTTCTTTCTCCATTCGGAGTTGGGAATCCCAGGCCTGTTTTTTTCACTGAGGGAGCAGAAGTTGCAGACGACCCAAAAAATATCAAGAGAAAACACAGCAAACTCTTACTGAAACAAAAAAAGAAGTTTTTTGAAGCCCTGGGATGGGACAGGATAGATTGGGCTCAAGGCCTCCAGAGAGGGGATAAAATCGATGTAGCCTATACCTTCCAGTTTTCTGAGTATCTCGGAGAGATGAAACTCAGCCTTTCTATCGAAGACATAAAAAAACAATAATAGACTCAAAAAGGGAAAAATGAGTTTTGTAAAAGCCATGAGAATCACGGTGGCAGTCTTACTTGGGCTTGTTCTGGTTTCAATCGTAGGATATTTCTTGATTCGTGTGCAGAGAGAGGACCGAGTCCCAGTAAAGATTGAAAAGGTAACCCCGCAGATGATTGAGAAAAGAGAGAAACCCGATCATTCTGAATTTAAAGGGAATGAGAAAATCCTCAATGTGAAAGCAGATGAGCAGTTCATTGGGGAAGATAACAACTATCACGCAGAGGGAAACGTAGAAATGATCTTTTTCAAAGAAAGAGAGGGTCAAGATGTTTTCCTCTATGGAGGTAGAGTCATCTATGACAAGGATATGACTTGGTTTGAATCAACGAATCAGGCTAAAGCGAAATTCAAAGATTTAGTGGTTGAATCTATCCTGTTGAATTTTGACAACAAAAAAGAAATCCTCAAAACAGATAAAGGGGTACTTCTTATTTCAAGGAGACTCACAGGGTCTGCACAGAAGATGGACTACTGGATGGAACAGAAAAAATTGAGCCTTCAGGGAGAAGTCCGCCTTCAGATAGAGCCAAAAAATAAAGATTCATCTCTCCTCAAAGTGAGAGGGAAAAGACTTGATTATGATGAGATAAGTCAGCAGGGAAAAATAGAAGGGGATGTGCAACTTTTTTATGGTGAAAGTTGGGCTACAGCTGAAATCATGGAATTTGAGTTGTTTCCGGATGGAGAACAGATAAAAACTTTGATTTTAAAGAAAAATGCTTGGGCGTTACTTGAAGAAGAAGAAGAAAGTCGTTCTTCCCAGCGGCAATCTCTTCTCTTTGCCCGGAGTGTGAGGCGGGAGATTGAAGGGAAAGAAATAACATTGAGATTCTTTCAAGAAATCTCAGGGCTCCAGGAAGTTGAAGCGAAAGGAAATAGTTCATTCAAGTTTATTTCTTCTACCGGAGAATTTACTCGGGTTCAGGCGGAGTCATCTCAATTTACCTTTGACAGAGAAGGAGAATTGACAGAGTTTCAAGCGTTGAAAAATGCCCGAATTGTGAAACAGGCCGAAAATCCAGATGAGACTCGGCGGATTGAAGGAGACAGCCTCATAAAAAAGAGAGATTCCGATCTTCTTTGGATCAAAGGAAGAGGGGCGTATGATGCCAGGATAAGCTCCCAGGGAAGCGATGTTTTTGCCGGAGAAATGACGATTTCTCTCGATACGAACAATTTAAAGGTGGAAGACGGAGTCAAGGTTATTTTGAAATCGAAAGCAGGAGGAGATAGACCCATCGGGATTTTTTCGAAGGAGCTTCCTGTGTTCGTCCAAGCCAAAGAAATGAGATATTTTGCCGAACAAAAGCGTTTTCTTTTTAACAAGGACACAAAAGCCTGGCAGGAGAAAAAAGTACTGCAGAGCGAAGAAATTGAACTTTTTGACGAGACTGGAAAACTTCTGTGTGAAGGCGGCGTCAAATCCACGATGCCTCATACAACAAAAGAAGGGAAAGAGGAAAAACTGAAAATATCATCTGAGAAAATGGCTTATTTTCCCGAGGAAAATCTCGTTGTTTACCAGGGGAAAAGCATTTTAGCTGTACAGGATGCAATTCTCCGCGCCCAATCTATCTCCGTTTATCTGGGCGAGGAGGATAAAGGCATACAAAAAATTGTTGGCAAAAAAAAAGTTGTCATCACACAAAACATGGGCGAAGCCTTTGGAGAAGAAGCCATTTATGATCCTGAAAAAGAGTCGCTCGTTCTCCTTGGAAATCCGGTGTTTATTGATAAAGACAGGGGGAGAACAGAGGGGGACAAATTGACTTTTTACATGGCCGATGGTAGAATCCTCGTTGAAAATCAGGAAAGAGAAAGGTCACTAACTGTAATAAAACGTGAGAGATGAAAAATTATTTAGAAGCGATAAAGCTGGAAAAGAGCTATCGAAAAAAGAAAGTATTGGACGGGGTTTCTCTCTATGTCAGCAAGGGAGAAATCGTGGGGCTTTTAGGGCCTAATGGCGCGGGGAAGACGACTACATTTTCTCTAATCCTCGGACTCATACCTCAAGACTCGGGTCAAGTTGTCCTTGATGGAGAAGACATTACAAGCTTTCCTATGTATATCAGGGCCAGAAAAGGCCTGTGCCTTCTTCCCCAGGAACCATCTGCATTCAGGAAATTGAGCGTGGAGGACAATCTTTTTTCGGTTGTCGAGACGAGCCGGAATGAACATTCCAACGGGAGAGGCGATGTCCAGAGAATCATGGAAGAGTTCGGTCTTCAAGAGCTGTCCAAAGCCAAAGCGTTTACGTTATCTGGAGGAGAAAGAAGACGACTTGAAATCGCTCGGGCCTTGCTGACAACCCCCCGGTTTATCCTTCTGGATGAGCCTTTTACTGGAATCGATCCTTTGACTATACTGGATTTGCAGGACATCATACTTTCCTTGAAGAACAGAGGGATTGGAATTCTTATAACGGACCACAGTGTCCGTGAAGCGTTAAGAATTACTGATAGAGCGTATATCATCGATGGAGGAAGAATATTGAAAGAGGGAACTCCTCAAAAGCTAGTGTATTCCGAAGAGGTGAGAAAAAGTTATTTAGGAGAAGATTTTAGCCTTTCTTGATTCAATGAATTAGGGTGAATGCGAGCCTCCCCATGATGTTGAAGCAACGATTAGACCAGAGACAAGTTCAGAAACTGATACTTGCGCCCGCGCTTCAGCAGGCGATAAAACTTCTCCCGCTGACTAATCTGGAACTTATCGAGATAATCGACACCGAACTTTCTCAGAATCCTATGCTCGAATTTGAGGGAGAAAGCATGGAAAAGACTCCTGAAGAGGGGTCGGCTGAGAAGGAAAAAGACGGTGCAGAGGCAGAAAAAGAGCAAGAGGTAACGCAAGAAGGTTTGGGAGCCGAGGAGGCCCCTGAATCTCCGGAAGGGATTGAAGACTCAGAATTTGAATCATACTTTCAAGAGTATTTTGACGATGGATTTAGGTATGTTTCTCTAGAAAAACAGGAAGTGCCTTCTTTGGAGAATGTCGTTTCAGAGAGCACCTCACTCTGGGATCATCTCAACTGGCAGGCGAATCTGACATTTTTCGATAAGAAGGATAGAGATATTGCCCTGTATATTATTGGCAATATAAATGAAGATGGCTATTTGACGACTTCAGTGGAAGAGATTGCAGAAAGGCACAAGACATCTGAGAAGAAGGTGAATGAGATCAGGGAAACTATCAAAGGATTTGACCCGGTCAGCGTAGGAAGCCTGACACTTAAAGAAGCTCTCTTATCGCAGATGAACTATTTTCAGGTGAAAGATGAAATCACTCGAACAATTGTGAATGAACATCTTTATCTTTTGGAAAGATCCAACTACTCACAACTGGCAAAGATCCTGAGAATCCCTCTTTCATCTGTGAAGTACCATATAGAGGTCATCAAACACCTGGATCCTGCCCCCGGAAGAAAATACAGTCAGGAGAAAACGTCTTATGTTGTCCCTGATATAATTGTCTCCAAGGAAGATAATGAGCTCAAAATCACCCTGAATAACGAGGGTGTCCCCCGCTTAAGAATCAATAGCTACTACAGAAAACTCTTGGCTCAAGCCTCAAAGGATAATCGTGATGCCTATCTGTTCTTGAAGGATAAAATGAAAAAAGCATTCTGGTTCTTGCGGAGTTTGGACCAGCGCGATCAAACGATTTATAAAGTGGCGAAATACATTGTCGAGAAGCAGGAGGGTTTCATCGAAAAGGGGATTGAATATATCAAACCTTTGACATTGATCGAGCTGGCTCAAGAGATTGGCGTCCATGAATCGACTGTCGGTCGGGTGGTCGCTAATAAATACATGATGACTCCACGGGGTGTATATTCGCTCAAATATTTTTTCCATAAATCTCTCTCAGGAGATTATGGAGAAGAAATTTCTTCATTAAGGATTAAAGAGAGGATTAAAAAAATCGTGGACAGTGAAGACAAGGGAAACCCGTTGAGTGACATTGAAATCGGTGAAATGCTGGCAAGAGAGAACTTTCGGATCGCTCGACGGACTGTGACCAAATACAGGAAGCAACTTGAGATTTCACCTTCCCACATAAGAAAGAGAAAATTCAATATGGAGGAAGCTTGATGAGCGTTAATTTTACTGCTCGACATACACATATAACTCCTGGAATTGAAGAATATTGCGAAAAAAGAGTTCATTCTTTAGAGAAAGTTTTAGGACAGAAAATTTCGGCTAATCTAATCCTTTCTGTCGAAAAATATAGACATAAAGTTGAGATCAACGTGAAGATCAAGAGAGCGCTTTTGAATGCAGTGGAAGAGACTAATGATATGATGAGCTCCCTTGGCTTGGCTTTTGATAACATCGAGAAAAGAATCAAGAAGGAAAGAGAGAAACTCAGGGGAAAAAAAAGAAGAAAAATCAAAGAGATGGAAGTCTTATCTTCCCCTGCTGAGACAGAAGAGTCGCGAAGAAAAGTCATAAGAAGTCGCGATTATTCTTTAAAACCCATGTCCATTGAAGAAGCTTTTCTTCAGTTTGATTTAGAAAATAAAGAATTTTTTCTGTTTAGAAAACTAGGTACTGAAAAATGGGCAGCCATTTACAGAAGGAAAGACGGGAATTACGTTTTAGTGGAACCTGAATGAATTTTCTCGAGCGAGAATGACAATGAAACTCCATAATTTATTGATAAGAGATATGATTATTGAAGAGCTGGATTCTCAAGACAGGGAAGGAGCTCTCAGAGAAATGGTCAACTTCTTGAAGAAAAAGAAAAAAGTGAGCAAAGAAAAGGAGCTGTATGAGAAACTCCTCCAGAGAGAAGAATTAGGAAGCACAGCCATCGGAGAAGGAGTGGCTATTCCTCACTGCAAAATAAAAGGAGTGAAGAGTCCTATTATTTTGCTGGCTATTTCGAAGAAAAGTGTTGATTTTCAATCGTTAGATGGGAAGCCTTCCAATATTTTTTTTCTGGTCGTGTCTTCTCCTGAAAATCCCAGCCTGAACCTCCAGATTTTGGCCGCAATTGCGAGTCTTGTTCGCAAGTCCGGCTCTCTTCTGAAAAAAATTCTGAATGCTGCAAATATCAGCGCGATACTGGAGATTATTCGAGAAGAAGAAGAGAAATTAAGTGAATAGTGACAAAGAGCTTTCGCTTGAAGTCAAAATTTTTTTTCAGCAGACTAAGGACCTTCTGAAGCTCATCCCGGCATCAGGAAAAATTGGATTTACCAGAAAAACAGCTCTGTCCAGCCAAAGAGAGTGTCGCCTGCCAATCCACATCTGGGGAAAGAAAGACTTCAATATTCTGAAAAGCCTCTCTTCCCTTGAAAGAAAGAGACTCGCCCAGCGGAAATTAAGAGATGAAACATTCTGCGTTATCCAGGCCGATGGGCTCCGTTTTTTTCCTGAAGTCGTCGGAGAGGCAAGAAAAATAAAGCTGCCGCTTTTCATGACCGAACTCTCTCAAAAGAAATGTCGGGACGGAGTGAAGAGCTTTTTTTTGAGTCTTTCCTCTCGCCAAATCAAGATTTCAGCGGGATTACTCCAGATCTTCGGCCTGGGCGTCCTGATCATGGGGGACAGCGGTATTGGAAAGAGCGAATGCGCCTTGGAGCTTGTCTCCAGGGGATACCGTTTTGTGTGCGATGATGTTGTCCTACTTCAGAAAAAAACAAACGATAAATTAGTCGGGGCTGCCCCGCCGCTCACGCGCAATTTTATGGAAATAAGGGGACTCGGGATTATT
>CAZSGR010000038.1:0-11805 GCA_964606185.1 uncultured Eubacteriales bacterium | reverse complement strand
GGATTATTAATATCAAAAAGATTTTTGGCCCCAAGTCCGTATTGAAGCAGTCAAGAGTTGATTTAGTCATCCGGTTGACTAAATACCTGAAAAAAGGAAAGGCATCTGACCGCTTGGGTCTCGAATTTCCAGAGGATTACTTAATACTTGGATTGAAAATCCCTCAAATCAACATTCCCGTGGCCCCGGGTCGAAATATTGCGACTTTGATAGAAGTTGCCTGCAAAGTCCATGTTCTGAGGGAGAAGGATTACTTTGCGCCACAGGATATTGTCAAGAAGCTCGATCGTGTTCTTTCGACTCGTTGAGTATGGAAAAGAAAAATAGTATAAAAAGCGAAAAATTTCTGATTATCACCGGACTATCCGGTTCTGGCAAGACTGTGGTCAGCCGGTTCCTTGAAGATTTAGGTTATTACTGTATAGACAATCTTCCTGCCAAGCTTATTTCCAGTTTCATTGAACTCTGGAAGAGGAAAGAGGTTGAAATAGAGAAGGTGGCCCTGGTGATTGATATCCGGGAAGCCGGATTTGCAACCGAGTTTCTTGAGGTTTTAAGTCAAATCAGGAAGGATGTGACTCCACGTTTGATTTTTCTCGAGGCTTCGGACGAGACCTTGCTCAAGAGGTACAGCGAGAGCAGGCGACCTCATCCCCTAAAGAGTAAGAAATCTATCCTGGAGAGCATTCAATTAGAGAGGGATAGACTGGCTGACGTGAAGAGATTAGCGGATGAGGTTGTTGATACCTCCGAGACGGACATTACTCAACTCAAAGAACAGTTGACCAAGAGATTTCTAAAGAAAAAGACTGAAAAGATGCAGGTCCGGGTTATCAGTTTTGGTTATAAATACGGTGTTCCGTTGGAGTCAGATCTGCTGTTTGACACGAGATTTTTGCTCAATCCGTTTTATGTTGATGAATTGAGAGACAAAACAGGAAAAGACATCAAAGTGAAGGAGTATGTTCTTGGAGAGAAAGAGACAAAAAAATATCTTCAAGAGTTGAAGAGATTTGTAGATTATTTGTTTCCGAGATTCGTGAGTGAGGGGAAGAGCCACCTGACAATTTCTGTCGGGTGTACAGGGGGGAAGCACAGGTCTGTTATAATTGCCGAAAAGTTAAGGAATCACCTCAGGAAAAGAGATTTTTCTGTCAGGATCTATCATCGCGACCTGTATAAATAGCAATATGGGGATGTTCCTTGGAGGGACACTCTGTCTTTTGCTAACGTTAAGAAAAGAGAAAAGGGAGAAAAGGGGACAGGCCCCTTTTTTTAAAGAAGAGGGACATTTTCTTCAAGAAAGGGGGCAGTCCCTATCTTTCTTAAATATAAGGACTGAAAGGGACAGTCCCAGAAGAAAAAGTCCCTGAAAAAAGAGGCCTGTCCCCTTTTCTCTTTTCTTGAAAAACACTTAAGATTCAAAGTGTTAAGTGGTAAAATACCTAAGGCAATGATTTTGGAATTGATTCTCTGAAGGAAATGTCTGTCTACGATTAAAAGGAAAGAGACAATGATCGGAGGACTTATTGTATCTCACGGGAAATTAGCCGAGGAACTCTTGAATGCCCTAACCATTATCATCGGGGAGGCCGTCAACATAGAAGCCATTTCGATCGGTTGGTATGATGATGTGGAAGAATCAAAAAAGAAAATCAGTCAGAGCTTGAAGAATATTGACCAGAAAAATGGAGTCGTGATTTTTACAGATATGTTCGGAGGCACGGCTTCGAATCTGAGTTTCTCCTTTTTAAAGGATAACCAAGTTGAGATTATTACGGGTGTCAATCTCCCTATGCTTATTAAGTTTGTCTCTCTCCAGAGAAGCAATAATTTAAAAGAAGTGGCAAAAAAGGTTTACGAACAGGGTAAAAAGAACATCCACCTCGCTAGCGCTCTGCTGAGTTCCAAGCATTAATCGCGTCAAATCCATGCTTAAGAAAAAAATCACCATCAAGAATAAGCTGGGAATGCACGCAAGAGCGGCGGTTAAATTTGTCAATACTGCTAACCGGTTTAGTTCCACTGTCAGGATTGAGAAGAATGGAAATGAGATTGATGGCAAGAGTATCTTGGGAATCCTGACTTTAGCGGCTGTTCAGGGAACTGAAATCATCATAAAGGTATCAGGAAAGGATGAAGATAGAGCGCTCAGAGCCCTTGTTGAACTCATAGACAGTAAATTTCAAGAAAAAGAGTAATTTATCATGGAGTATTTCAGGCTAAGAGGGATCGGAGTTTCTCCCGGAATTGCTATAGGGGAGGTTTTGCTCACAGAAAGAGTCATTTTTACAGAACGGAAGGAAAGCATATCGCAAAAGCAAGTTGAGCAGGAACTGAAGAGATTGAGCAGGGCTAGAGAGAGAACGAAATCTCAGCTGACACGGATTAAAGAACAAATCATGAAGAAGGTGGGAGAAGAACATTCTTTTATCCTGGATGCGCATCTGCTCATGCTCGAAGATAAATCGATGCGTTCAGGCCTTGAAAGAATCATCAAAGAAGAAAATTGCAGAGCAGAATGGGCTCTTTCCCGTATTCATGAGAGATACAAACGGCTTTTTGAATCCATCAGTGATGAATACTTCAGACAGAGAAAGTCAGATATGACAGATGTTTTGACAAAAATTTACAGAAATCTTGAGAGCCCGGGAAAAAAGAAAAAGGATGATGGAGGAGAAAAGATATTAGTGGCTCATGACCTCCTCCCTTCAGAAGCGGCTTTAAAATTGAGCAGGGGAAATGTCTTGGCTGTGGCTATTGATATGGGAGGACAGACATCCCACACAGCTATTCTGGCTCGTTCTTTAAACATACCGACAGTGCTTGCTCTGCGCAATATATCTCAGATAGTCAAAAACGGAGATTATATCATCGTAGATGGAACAGACGGGGAGGTTATTGTCAATCCCCCTATTGCTATCCGGAAGGAATTCTTCGATAAAAAGGAAAAATATGACGATTACCGAAAGGAGCTCAAGAAAACCGCAAAATTGAAGTCTTCGACCTTGGATGACTTCCGGTTTTATCCTTTGGCCAATATTGAGCTTCCTGAAGAGGTGACGCCTGCGATTTCTATCGGTGCTGAGGGGATTGGTCTGTTCCGGTCTGAATTTATCTATCTCCAGAGTAACTCTCTTCCTTCAGAAGAAGACCATTATTCGATTTATTCTCAGATTGCAAAAAAAGCCTCTCCTTTTCCAGTTTACATACGAACCATCGATATTGGAGGTGAAAAGAGCTTGCCCCAATTGAAGATAGAAAAGGAGCCAAATCCCGCTCTCGGTTTGAGAGCTATCAGGTTTTCATTGCGTGACACAAAACTTTTCAAAACTCAGCTCAGAGCTATATTGAGGGCGAGTGCTCTTGGAAACGTCCGGATTCTCATTCCCATGATAACGGAAATCGAAGAAGTCGTAGAAACCAAGATGCTTTTGCACGAAGTCATGGAGGAACTCAGATTAAAGCGTCAAAAATTCAATGAAAATATTCCTTTAGGAGTGATGATAGAAGTGCCTGCGGCGGCTGCGATGACAGACCTGCTGGCGAAGGAAGTGGATTATCTCAGCATAGGGACGAATGATTTGATTCAGTATTACCTGGCAGTCGACCGTTCCAATGAGTTTGTCTCTTATTTATATAAACCTCTCCATCCTTCGATTCTGAGGCTGGTTAAATTCATTATTGAGACTGCCCAGAGAGTGGGGAAGGAGGTGGCTGTCTGCGGTGAGATGGCTGCTGATCCACTTGCTGCTATTGCCCTGCTCGGCTTCGGGTTGAGGAATTTCAGCATGAACCCCATTTTTATTCCCAGAATAAAAAAAGCGTTGCGTTCAGTTGAGTTTAGAACTGTGAAAAAAGTTGTCCGGGAAGCGATGACTTTAAAGACAGCTCAAGAGATCGAAGAGTACATCATCGAAAAAATACTGGTTAAACATCCAAACGCGTTCCTGACGGGAAAAGTGATTTAGGTTTTTTCATTCTTCTCCTTAATCCCCATGGGTAGCCGTAGATTTCATCCCTCATTGTCAGTCACCTTATTTCTGTTTGGAGAGCAGGACTGGGTATTAATTGAGAAGGCCGGAGGCTCGTGGACAGTATGAGCTCTTGGGATCCTTGGAGGAGAGTCTTCCCAATTTTGAAACAGTGAGAAGCCTTTAAGTCTATTTTTTCAATGATTGGTTTTGTGACCGCGTAGGAGTATTTTTATGCTTTTATGTCTGTGTGCTAGGCTTTGGGTAAACACCGATAAATCAGTGCGGAATGAAAAGTCAATCACCCAAAGCTGCTATCTGGTTCGGTTGTTCTGATTTCGAATTCAGTCAGGCGGTTGATTAATTTTCTGTCCCGATAATATTTCTTGACTTCAGCGGCCTTTTTTTTATCGAATACCCCTATTAATCTCTTGTACCCTGATTCGTCATAGAAATAAATCGCACTCTTAAGTTTTGCTCTTTTTAGCGCTTCGTCGATTTGCCTTTGAAGATTTACATCCTGAGCGATTTGCATTTTCTTTCTCCCGCTTTAATTAATGCAAAAAACGTGCCAATATTATGGAAAAAATTAGAGTTTCCCTATCAGTTCTCTGACTTGAATCAAATGATTTTGTGTAAATATTTTTTGCAGATGTAAATATTTTTTTCACTATAGGAGTGGGAATTAAGGATGATAGCGAAAGATCGTTTAAGTGGCTGTCGCCGCATGAAATTGGTTTTGGCGATTCTCCGGTCCGGAGAAAAATAATATAGGTGTCAGGTCTTTAAAATTTAAATTATGGGAACCTGGCCTTGTTAAGGTTGATGCCAGGGGATAAGAATCGCGCCCAGTATCTTAGAATTCTGATAAGGCTTGACTCCGTTTAGTTTTGGAGGCCTGACGCCGCTTATGTATTTCTTTGCATCCCTGGAGAAGTGTTGCTATCATGGGCGTGAACACCGAGAAGACGGTGAACTCATTCATAAGGAACAGACTATGAGTGATGCCTTAGACTCAATTTCTTTGAGAATTAAAGATTCCAAGCATGTTGTGGCTTTTACGGGAGCAGGGATTTCTGCAGAATGTGGGATTCCAACCTACCGGGGGACTGATGGATTATGGAAAAAATATGATCCCGGTATATACGCAAACATAAGTTATTTCCTTCAAGACCCGTCTTATTATTGGAATTTCTTTCGAGAAGTTCGCTATCCCCTTCTCAGAGAAGCAAAGCCGGGGAAAGGACATCAGGCTCTTGCTGAAATGGAGGCCGCTGGAAACTTGAGAACTGTCATTACCCAGAATATAGATGGGTTTCATCAGGAAGCGGGGTCTTCTTCTGTCATTGAGTTGCATGGAACCACAAAGGTCATTTTTTGCATGAATTGTTCACATGAGTATTCCATGGAAGAGGCCTACGCTCTACTGAAGGATAGATGTCCTCCCCTCTGTGCCGAGTGTCAAGGAAACCTCAGGCCGGCCGTTGTCTTTTTTGGTGAAGCTCTGGATCCTCAAGTGCTCCATGCCGCTTTTCAAGAAACGGAGAGATGCGATTTCCTCCTCGTCGTGGGAAGTTCTTTGGTTGTTCATCCAGCTGCTGAGATTCCAAAGATAGTGAAACAAAAAAAGGCCTTCTTGGCTATAATAAATAAAGAGAGAACGGCGTTGGACCATCTTGCGGATGCAGTGATACATGAAGAAGCGGGCAGGATTCTTCCTCATATCGTCCAGAACCTAAAGAAGTAATTTAAGTTTAAGGGAATGTCCCCATTTTACTCTAGGATCTTCCATACTCATCTTGCAGGCGGACAATGTCTGATTCATCAGACTCGCCAAGCCAAATCTCCATCACTCTAGCCTTTTCCGGGCCGACACAGCGGAGACGATGAGGAGTTTTACGGGAGATAAAGATTTCTTCATTTTTTTCCGGTTTCCAGACTCTCTCTCCGGCTGTAACCTCTAAACCTTTATCCAACACAACCCAGAATTCACTGCGATGCTGGTGATACTGGAGAGAAAGAACTCCACCTGGATTAACCGTAATGATTTTGATGCTGTTAGCCTGTTTATGAGGGAAAGAACGAAATTTTCCCCAGGGTCGGATATCTTCCTTGATTTCCTTGCTGAAATTTTCAAAATCTTTATTTTTTTCTAAGGCCATGGGTACTCCTCATCTTTGATAGATTCATGATTATCGTCCTGTTCTTTCCAGGAGTTCGTTGTGACATTTATTTCTTGGGCGACACCCTCGTCAAATCTGTGTTTCCCGACCCTCTCTGGCAAGTCGGATGATATATGTGAGGTCGCATAAAGAGGGAATAGACGCTGACTGATGGATTGCTGGGTTTTTAAGCAATCCATCCAGAAAAATATATGATTGATTTTTAAACAGTAAAAATTAAAAAGGGACTTCGTCTTCGTCTTCCCACTTTTTATCTGACGATGAAGCATCCTCTTCAGGAGGCTCAGAGGGGGCGGATTCTGGTTCTTCACGCGGTCTTTCTTCAAATTCTCCTTTTTTTCCGAGAAGAATGATATTTTGGGCTTCGATTTCAGTCGTTGATTTTTTGTTTCCCTCTTTGTCTTGCCATGTTCGGGTTCTCAATTTCCCCTCCAGGTATATTTGCTTCCCCTGGTTCAAGTATTTCTCACAGAATTCAGCCAGTTTTCCCCATGTCACGATGCGGTGCCACTCCACGCGATCATCGGATTCATTTGTGCTCGGATTAAAGTAACGTTCATTCGTGGCCAGAGAGAATTTCGCCACAGCCCTTTCACTCTGAGGAAGGTACCTCAGCTCAGGATTTTGGCCGAGGCGACCGATCAAGATGACTTTATTGAGGCTGTTGATATCACGCATTTTCTATTTTCAACTCCTTGATTTTTTGCTGGGCGATTTTTGTTTCTTCTTCGAGAGGAAATTTACTCACCAGAAGTTTGAACACTGACAGCGCCTCCTCTTTCTTTCCGAGTTCCACAAGACTGAGTCCCTTTTTGAGATAAGCCGCGGGTATTTTATCTCCCTTGGGATAATTCAGGATCAGTTCGTTAAACTGCTCGATGGCTTCTTCATGTTTGTTCTGGCTGAAGTTGCATTCTCCGATCCAGTAGTGAGAGTCGTCAACCAGAGGGCTTTCAGGAAATTGTTCTATGTACATCTTGAATCCGTCAATAGCCAATTCAAAATTTCCGTTTCTGTAGTCGGAGTAAGACATGTTGAACACTTCTGCTGGTGACAGTCGGGCTGAAGGAGTGATGGGCGTCTCTTCCTCGAGCTGTTCTTCCTTGTTTTCCTCTTCTGCCTTTTTTTCAGGAGGTAGAGACTCTTTTTGCTGGAGGCCTGCTTTTTCCTCAGGTTTTCCTGATGGAGTTTGAGAGCCTCTTTTTATTTCAATGAGTTCTTCAGAAAGTTTAATGAGCTGAAGGTTCATAGTCTCTAATTTTTCGAGAAAAATTTGAGACTGGCCCGGGATTTTTCTCTGCTCCTGCTTGAAACTTGCCTGTTCTGATTGCAGGAGTTTGGCCAGTTTTAGCAGTTCTGTGAGCTGTTCCTTGATAAAATTTATATCTTCGGTATTTTTTTCTATCTGTTTTTTCAGCTGTTGGAATTGCTGTCTGAGGAGTTGAACGTCCCTGTAGATTAATTCATAGGTTTTCTGTCTCTGACCTGATCCCGCGCAAATGAGAGGCAAAATCAGGATAAGAGATATCCCGACAAGCCTTTTGCCCATAAATTACTTTCCAATTATTTTGAACTGAGCTCTCCTGTTTTTTTGCCAGGCATCTTCGTTATGTTCGAAGTCAATGGGTTGGCTTTTTCCAAAAGAGATGATCTTTATCCTGTCCACGGAAATACCAAGAGATTCGAGATAGTCAAGAGTGCTTTTGGCTCTTTTTTCTCCCAAAGCAAGGTTGTATTCTTCTGTTCCTCTTTCGTCACAGTGGCCTTCGATAACGATTGCAATGGAGTTGAATTGTCTGAGCCACTCAGCATTGGCTTCAAGAGCGGGTTTGGCATCATCCCTGATAAAGTACTTGTCGAAGTCAAAGTGGATCATCTGCAAAGGAGCTTCTGCGTTCATTTCATCAATAGTTTTTTGTAGGAAGATTTCTTCCTCTGTGAGCTCTGGTTCTTCGACAACAGGCTCTTCCATGACTTCTTCAACTACAGGCTGTTCTTCAACCACAGGCTGTTCTTCTTGCGCAGGTTCCGGAGGCGGCGGAGGAGGAGCTTCTTCTACTTTTTTCTTGCATGAGACCATGAAGGAAAAAACAAGTAGAATAGCTAATGAATAGATAGTAATTTTTTTCATTTGAACTCCTTTGATTTAATTTTATGCTCTCCTGGTTTTATCAGGGGAGCCCTTTTTATCTCCTTATCTTATACAATCAAAAAGGTTCTATGTCAACCTGTGTCG
Source organism: uncultured Eubacteriales bacterium (assembly GCA_964606185.1). GTDB lineage: Bacteria > Acidobacteriota > Aminicenantia > Aminicenantales > Aminicenantaceae > SOIA01. The sequence continues at coordinate 3,412 of CAZSGR010000038.1, read as the reverse complement.
CAAAGAACTTTCTTCTAGTTCTATCAATAAATTCTGGACAGAGCGTATAAATTCCTCTACATTCCGGAGTGCTGGGGATTTGAATCCGCCAATCCTGTTATTGAGACCAATCGGGAAGTTTATTGTTTCCCTGAGAAGTGAGACGTTTCAGGTTGAGGCCATCATAGTCGATTGTAAAGAGTTGGATCGTCCCGCTGAGATTCGAGGAGAAAATGAGATGACGTCCATCAGGCGACCAAGAGGGGGATTCGTTGCGCGCATTGCTCTCTGTTAGCTTGATGATTTTATTCGTCCTGAGATTCAGAACGTAAATATCGAATATTTGATTCACACGGGAGACATAGGCAATCCGGTCTCCTGCAGGAGACCAGGCGGGGGCATCATGGTAACTTCCTCCAAAGCTTGCCCTCCGGACATTGGAGCCCTCTGCGTCCATGATATAGATTTGAGGAGTTCCCCCTCTATCGGAAGTGAAGGCAATTTCCCGGCTGTTGGCCGACCAGGAAGGGGATGTATCGATGGCATTATTGAAGGTCACTCTTTTTACACTTGTGCCGTCGCTGTTAGCCACATAGATTTCTGAATTCCCCTCTTCCATAGTTGAACAGAAAGCCAATTTTTTTTCATCGGGAGAAAAGGCAGGAGAAAAATTCGTTCCCTCGGTCATCACTGCTTTCCTGGCTCCCTCATACGGATTGTAGATATACAATCCGGCTTCAATCCCCCGATAAGAAGTATAAGCGATTTTTTTTCCATCCGCAGACCAGGCAGGCATATAGTCTATGATTTTATTGAAGGTCAAGCGTGTCTGGTTCTGGCCGTCATAATCCATCATGTAGAGCTCATCATTTCCGTCTCTGTCAGATATAAAGACGATTTTAGAAGTGAAGACTGGTCTTTCTCCATAGATTTTCATAACCTCATCCGCCATCTTATGAGCCACTAAGCGGAGGAGGGATTTGGCTGATTGGTAGCGTTTGCCAAAGATGAATCGTCCGCTCTTGACATCATAGATTTTGCCCTCGAAGAGAAAATCTTTACTTTCACTCTCGGAAAGTATGCCCACCAGAAGAAGTGTCGCCTGGATGGATTCCCAGTCTTTAAAGAATATTTTTTTCGGATTTAATGCCCTTATGTAGCTGTAATGACTCTTGGGCAGGAGTTGGAAAACACGACTGTAATTGAGATCGTCAGCGATGATTTGATGAAGGTTCTTTCCAAACGTCATTATCTCCTGGGAGGAAGTCTGAGCGATGAATTCAGGAAGAGCCAGGGGAATGACAGGCATGCCATCTCTTATGCTTATGACGACTTCCTGCTGAGGAAAGATAAGGGCTGCAACACAAACAATGAGGATTGGGCATAGAAAGGCCAGAGTCTTTTTCATTTGGAGTGCTCGAAAATTAAGTAAATCCCGAGATAGTCGTCCTCGTAGGCTCTTGGCAGTGGAGGGAAAGGAGCTGATGACTGGATAGCACGGAGTGCGGACATATCGAGAGACCTTATCCCGCTCGTTTCTTCGACCTTTAGATCTGAAACCTGGCCGTTTCTATGGATTCTGAAATGGACAGTTACCTGGAAACTTCCTGTGATCCCTGGATCGACGAGCGAGGTAAACCAGTTTCCCGAGACTTTATTGATGATGTTTTGAATGTAATAGGTGAAGGGGAAGTTGGCCAGGCCGATCTGTGATGAAAATGCTGACCCGGAGCCAGCTCCAGAACCGCTTCCGGTTCCGCCAGCTCCAGAACCGCCGCCTCCGATCCTTACACCGCTTCCTGTTCCGGACACTTTTCCTGGGGCTTTGTCAGAGCTTTCCTTGGCACTTGCGTCTGTCGGTGCTTTTTTAGTCACGGGTTGAGGTTTTTGAATGGAAACCTTTTTCTCTGTTTTTGGCTTTGTCTCCTTTTTTGGCTCATCAACTGGGTGTCTGAATGTCGTGTCAGGCTTTTGCTGGGCTTTTTGTTGCGTGGTTAAGTCTTTGAGAGTTTCCCTTTTGGGAAGAGGAGTTTCAGCGATTTTTTCTTCTCCTCCCCCACCTCCCGCAGGCCCTCCTCCTCCGGGAAATGATACGACGTTCACATAGTGTATCATTCCCTTCCTTGGGGGTTTTGGCAGTCGGGGAGAAAGTACGGCAAGAAGGAAGACTGCAAAATGAGCAGTGAGAGAGATGAAAACAGCCCTCTTGAACGCCACATTGCTTCTTGCGATTGCAGTCATTTTATTTTTTTTCTTCAGGTTCCCAAGGTCTTGTCACGAGACCGACTTGTTCGATGCCGGCTTTTTTAGTGATATCTAGAATACGCATAACGAATCCGTAGGGAAGATTCTCGTCTCCCCGGATAAACACGATTTTTTTCTCTTTCCCGAAGAAATATTCCCTCAATTTCTGTTCCAACAGAAATTGGTTAATGACAGAGTCTTCCATGTGAATGTATTTGTCCTCGGTGATAGTCAGAGTTAATCCTTCTTCTGCGGGAGCGGATTCTGTTTCCGCCTGAGGAAGATTGATTCCGATTCCTGACTGCATCATGGGTGCTGTCACCATAAAGATGACCAGGAGAACGAGCATGACATCGACAAATGGAGTGACATTTATCTCGGAAAGAGACGTTCCAAGTTGTCGCCTTCGATGAGGAGATGTTTTAAGAGCCATAGAGTTTTTCCGCAATGCTTAAGAATTCAAGGGAGAAATCCTCTATTTCAGTGACTGTGTTTTTTATGCGATGGAGATAGTAATTGTAGGCAATGACTGCCGGAATCGCGGCAAAAAGACCTAATGCTGTGGCGATGAGAGCTTCTGCAATTCCAGGAGCAACTGTCACGAGGCTGGCTGATCTCTGGGCTTCAATATTCAAGAAGGCATCCATGATTCCCCAGACGGTCCCGAAGAGGCCGATAAAAGGAGTCACGCTTCCTGTTGTGGCGAGGAAATTCATCATGCTTTCCAGTTTGGAAATTTCCTGATTTGATGCTCTGGCCAGAGTCCGGTTAATGCTTTCCAGCCCATCTGGAGTCAAAACTCCCTTGTTGGATTTGGTTGTGTGCGCTAGCTCTTTATATCCAGCATGGAAGAGAGCCGCGATAGGGCTATTCCGGTATATTTTAGACGCTTTATTCACCTCGGATAAGTCACTGCTCCTGCGGAATACTTTGAGAAATTTTTGAGATTGAAAGGAGGCGGTTTTCATTGTTTTTCTTTTAAAAAAAATAACCGCCCATGAATAGACCGAGAAGAAAACGAGGATGAGAAGAACCAGTTGAACAACAAAACTGGCCTCAACAATGCGATTTATAAAGTTCATTTGCCCGAAGAAAAAAAGTAGCATATGCCAGTTGGAAAGTCAAACAAGGGGTAACAGTAATAAGCATCCTTTTTTACGTGATGGACAATGCTAGGGTGGAGTCTCAG
>CAZSGR010000037.1:0-18697 GCA_964606185.1 uncultured Eubacteriales bacterium | reverse complement strand
AGCGTATCCATCCCCATAGACCTGGAATTATGAAAAAAATGGGGGAAGTCCTGTTTTCGAAAACAGCAGTTGTCAACATCGAGGCCAGACCTCAGAATCCTATTGACAGAAGAGGAGAAAATGCCATAATTAGGTTCATCCTGTTGAAGGAGCCCAAAAATGCCAAAAAAAATTCATCGGTCAATCGGCCATCATTATATTGTTGAAGCCTCGGGGTGCGACCCGAAAATAATCAGCAGTGTGGATAAGGTTCAGCAGATATTAGTCAAAGCGGCTGAAGTCGCAGGAACAAAGATTTGGTCCATTTCGGTCAACAGGTTTCCCCCGAAAGGAGTCAGCGGAGTTATTGTGATTTCTGAGTCGCACATTTCCACTCATACATGGCCTGAATACGGGTACGGCGCCTTAGATTTTTACACTTGCGGTGATGATACGGATCCAGAGAAAGCGGTTTTTTATGCTGTAGAAGCATTTGGGGCAAAAACTTCCCATATCACAGAGATCACCCGGGGAATCGAGGAGGGAGACCGGTTATTCTATCACAGCTTTATCACATGGGAAGAGGATTTCGTGAATTAAAAGTAAAGAAAATGATTTTTGAGTAAAGCTTTTCTCTGTAATCTTCGGGATCAGACCTTGCGTCAGATGTCGGGAATAAATATCAAGATTATGGTGATTTTGGGGTCTGATTCCAAGAATGAGAGGGCTTAACAGAAAAAAGTGTCAATTTTTTTTACAATTTTTAGCCTGTAATTGGTCGATCTTTCCTTTATATCCCTTATCTTGCCTGATTATTGATGGAAGTATAGCCGATTCAAATGGCACAAAAATTGCTGTTTTTATTTTTAGTCTGGAGCTTCATTGAAAGAAGAATCAGTGGAAGGAAAATAATATTTATCCTATATATTTTATAGGTATTTTTTACTATGCTATAATAAACAGATGAAAAACAGACTGTTCATTCCGCTTTTCCTCTCCGTACTTTTCGCCTTTGTTCTCTATTCTCGCCTCCATGCGGGAGAGCATAATCTGAATGATTTTATTGGTCAGATTCAAACTTCCCTGACTAATAAGGATATAGCCGCTTATTTAGGGAATTTTGCGCACGAAATCAGGTCTACAGAAGAAGAAAGCTTCAAGGATAAATTCGATATTTCCCAAATGGAGAGAGCGTCATTATACATAACGAGTGAATCGGTCCTGAGCGAAGAAAACGCAGAGGTCTTCCTCCAGGCCCTTTTTCAAAATTCCTATTCTGCCATAATCGAGACTTGGTATTTAAAACTTCTTAAAGTGAACAGTCAATGGCAGATCACAGAAAAAAATATTACTGGAAACGTCAGCTCTCTCTACAAGATTCAGATTCCATCGAATAAAGTGGAAAGAGTTGAGTCGATCGAAGTCGAACATGAAGACATAAAACTTGTCTTCAAGGACGCATGGCTCTTTTATGATAACATTCCTAATCTGGAAACGGCTTTACTCATACTCGGCAAGGGAAATTTACGCTTCTTCCCTTCGGATCCGATTGAAAGACATCAGCTAAAATTGTCCTATAAAAAAGAATTTCTTGAAGATAAACTGAAATATGCTTGCCTCAGGTTTTCGAACCACTTCTTTCAAAGCAAAATAAAGATAAATAAAAATCCTGAATGGAAAGACGTTAAGCCGTCTCCAGAAGACAGTGACGCAGCCCAAGCCATATTTTCCAAGCATTATCCCCGTTCATTCACTGTGGAAAATTCTCTGAATAAAGAGCTTTTTTCATCTTTGCCTCAGGGAGATGAAGCGGTATTTGGCTTCAGAGGAGAAAAACATGGGACTTTTACCTATATCTATTCTCCTTTCACAGATGAAGAAGTCAACCTTTACCGATGGAAGAATAGGCAAATAATCAATCTGTATTCGCCGGCCTCCGAGGGGAATCAGAAAAGACTATTCCTATCTTTTGGCCATATGTTCGAAGTGAAAAGTTACCAGATTGATATCGATGTCAAGCCCGAACAGCCTTTTCTTTCCGGAAGAGCCAAGATTGAAGTGGAGTCTTATGTTGACTCGCTCGAAAAAATTAAATTCAAGCTTAATCCGAAGCTCAACATTCTTCGCATCCAAGATGAGGAAGGACGGTCGTTGTTCTACAGCCAGGATAAATGGAGAGAAGTTTTTTATGTGTATTTCGTCCATTCTCCTCCCAAAAATAAGCCTTATTCTATCGAAGTATTTTATAGGGGAAAACTCAGGCCTTCTGTGGAGGTTTCAGATGTCGTTGCGGTTCCTCAAGTCGGCAGAAGGGAAGATATTAGTAGGAGACACACGTACCTTGACTATAAGTTTGAAACTTATTTGTTCAGCCGGCAGGCCACCTGGTATCCTTCTCCTTCTGAAAGTGATTACTTCCAGGCCCGCATGAAAATTTCAGTCCCTGCGGAATTCCAGTGTATCTCTAATGGTGAAATGATTGAGACATTCTTTTTGAACAAAACAGAAAGAGTCCAGGAAAAAGATGAGGCGGAGAATGCGGTTTTCATTTTTGATGTGAAATATCCGGTCAAATACCTCACTATGATTATAGGGAAATTCACGAATGTCGAGGAAGATAATGACTCGCTTCATCTACAACATTTCTATTCCTCCGGTGTTTTATTGGAGAAAAAAGGACTTCTCAGAGAAGCCAAGAATATAGTTCAATTTTTCGAGGAAAAATTCGGAGCCTATCCCTATGAGAAATTAAGCATTGTCCGGAGATTGTGGAATACACTCGGAGGGCACTCTCCCGCCTCTTTTATCATTATCAATGAGTTGTTGCAAGCCCCGGATAGCCCGTTACTTATCCCGGTTAGAAGCCCTGTTGACCTTTCGCGCTGGAGGGAATATTTCATTGCCCATGAGATTTCCCACCAGTGGTGGGGGCAGGCTGTGACCTGGAAGACGTATCATGACGTATGGTTGAGCGAAGGATTGGCTCAGTTTTCAGCTATTCTTTATTTGAGCGAGAAGCATGGGAAGGAAGTACTGGAGCCGGTTTTTGAGAAGCTCTCCCGCTGGACGGAGAAAATGTCTAAATGGGGGCCGGTAACACTGGGTGCCCGTCTCGCTCTTCATAATCAAATGGCTTTCCAGACGCTCGTATACAACAAATCAGCGTTGGCCTTGAATATGCTGAAGGACCTTATCGGGGAAGAAATGTTTTTTGACGGATTGAATAAGTTTTATTTGAGACATAAATTCGGGACAGCGAGTACGGCCGATTTCATTAAAGCGATGGAAGAGGCGTCAGGAGAAGACCTGAGAATATTCTTCAAGAATTGGTTCGGTTCTTATACCCTTCCTGCAGTCAAAGTCTCTCACTCTATTCAGAAATCCAGTAGCGGATATACCCTGAAATTAAAAATCGACCAGATGAAAGATATTTTTATTTTTCCGCTTTGGGTTGAGTGGAAAGAGAATGGAGACAGAGTCAGGCGGATGGTAGTGGTTGATGAGAGAAACGAGGAGTTTGATATAGAGCTGAAGGTGAAACCACAGAGAATTGAGGTCAATCCCGATAATGCTGTACCTGGAAAGTTTCATTAAAAAAGGGGACAGGCTTTATCACCAGGATGGCTAGGAATTCAAAGTGAGATGAATTTCTCTTTTTGACGGCAAGGCCTGATCCCATCAAAAAAACTTGCCCCAAAGGCCTGTCCCCTTTTTTACTTCTTTAGTAGATGTCGAAAACATCTATTTTTAGCCTTTTGATCATCTCATTCAATGTCGTAGGCTTGACTCCCAAAAGGCTGGCTGCGTTTTTTTGGACTCCCTTGCTTTTCTTCAAGGCAGTGATGATGGCCTCTTTCTGGAATGTCTGGAGATCTTTTTTGAGGTTGAGGCCTTGGGATGCAGACGTGATTACCGGTTTCTCTCCTTGAGGAGAAACAAAGAAAGGAGGGAGGTTTTCCCGGGTGATGAGGTTGGTCTTGGTGAGGACAACTGCTCTCTCGATAAGGTTTTCCAGTTCTCTGATATTACCCGGCCAATCGTAGTTGACCAGAATTTCCAGAACATCTTCAGAGACGCCTTCGATCTCTTTTTTATTTTCTTTTCCGTAGATGTTTACAAAGTGTTTGACAAGAAGGGGAATATCCTCTTTTCTATCTCTAAGGGGGGGCAGCTCGATTTTAATCACGTTTAACCGATAGAAGAGATCCTGACGAAAGTTCTTTTGACGGACGAGCTCCTCTAGTTCTGAATTGGTAGCAGCAACAACTCTGGCATCGACCTTGATTATTTTTGTCCCGCCGAGTCTCATGAATTCTTTTTCTTGCATCACGCGGAGCAGTTTCGATTGAGTTTCCAGCTTCAGAGAAGATATCTCATCAAAGAATATTGTTCCGTTTTCAGCCGCTTCAAACAGTCCTTTCTTTAGGTTAACCGCACCGGTGAATGCTCCTTTGACGTGTCCGAAAAGATGACTCTCCAAAAGGTCTGGAGGAAGAGAGCCGCTGTTGACAGTGATGAAGGGGAAACTCGCACGGTCGCTGTTCTGGTGAATGGCTTTTGCCGCGAGCTCTTTTCCAGTCCCGCTCTCTCCCTGAATTAGGATGGTGCTGCGCGTCGGGGCAGAGGCCTTTATGAGTTCGAACACGTTCTGCATGACCTCGCTTTTTCCTATGATGTTTTCAAAGCTAAATTTTCTTTTGAGCTCGTCTTTTAGACGCAGGTTTTCTTCCTGAAGTTTTTTGTGTTCTATGGCTCTTCCCACGGTCAAAAGCAATTCATCGTGCTTAAAAGGTTTTTGAATATAGTCGAAGGCCCCTATTTTCATCGCAGTAATGGCGGATTCCACCGAGGCGTAAGCTGTAATAATGATGATAACGGAACGAGGGTCGATCTTCTTGAGTCTCTTCAGGACTTCAATCCCATCCATCCCAGGCATGAGAAGGTCCAGGAGGATGAGTTCATAGGCCTGGGGAGAATGTTTCTCAAGAGCTTCTTCCCCGTTAGAAGAATTGACAACGGCGTACCCCTCTGAGGTCAATAGGTCACCCAAAACCTCATGGATAATTGGCTCGTCGTCGATGATGTGAATCGTTCCTTTTTCAGTCATTCTTTTCCTTAGGATACAGAGAGTTTATTCATCTTTTTCAAATCCATGGGGATAAAGATTGAGAAAAGAGAGCCTTTTCCGCTTTCACTTTTTACTGAAATATGGCCTTCATGCGCTTTGATGATCGCATAGCTGATGGATAAGCCGAGGCCCGTCCCTTTTCCGATCCCCTTAGTTGTAAAGAATGGATCAAATATATGGGGCAAGTCCTGCTTTTTGATCCCCATTCCGGTATCCTCGATTTTCACGATGGCCTGGTTTTCTTCCTGATGGAGTCCAATTTTGAGTGTCCCCCCTTCTGGCATTGCGTCGATGGCATTGAGGATGATGTTTATGAAAACCTGTTGGAGTTTTTCTCCTTCTGCCCAGATAGATTCCAAAGGAGAAAGCTCCAGCTCTAAATGGATATTCATGTTTTTTAACTTGTAGTCAATCAGAGATATGATTTCCTCGAGGCATTCCTTGAGGTTGACCTGATTAAATGATGACTCAGATGGATTTCGGGCAAAGTTGAGAAGATTCTTAATTATTTTTGTGACTCTATCCGTTTGCGTCTCGATTTTTTCAAGAATTTGAGAATGATGGTCGTCTGAAAGCTTCTTCTGAAGAATTTGAACATAGCTTGAAATCCCTGTCAGCGGTGTGTTGATCTCATGGGCGACACCCGCAGAGAGGAGGCCGATGGATGCAAGTTTCTCTGATGTGAGGAGCTGTTGCTGGAGCGAGATTTTTTCCGTTATGTCTTCAAAAGCAATGACTGTCCCGTAAGAATTCATTTCATTATCCAACAGCGGAGTTTTGGATATATCGAATATTTTCATTCCTCCGGATGGCATGTCAAGAGTGATTTCACTCAAAAGGCGAAAATCTCTTTGGGAATCCAATGGAAAAAGAGCTGCATAGTTTTTCTCGCCTAATACATCTTCCAGAGTTTTATCCACGACTTCTTCTTTTTTCTTCAAGAATGTTTCTTCCAGAACCCGGTTCCAGCCTGTGATCTTTCCTCTCCGGTCAATGACCGCGACTCCCATGGTTAGGCTTTCAATGATGTTTTCACTGTAATCCTTGAGCCTTTCCAGCTCCATCGCTCTGATGCTGGCCTGGCTGTACAGATAAGCATTTTCAAGAGCCAGAGCGGCAGGGGAAGATATGGTGGTCAGAAGCTCCCAGTCTTCGCTGCTGAGAAAGGTGTTATCCACTTTTTTCCCCATCCCCAGGCAACCGATGAGTTTGTTCTCGACTTTTAAGGGCATATAATGGAAAAATGTAGACGAGGAAAGGTCTTCGAATTTATTCTGCAGATCTTTTTTCTCAGCATAGGAATAGTAAGATAGAAAATCCTTTTCTTTCAAATCTTCATAGAGCTGACTATCGAAAGTGATCTGGGTGCCCGCTATTGATAATTTCCCGCGGGCTCTTAAAATGGCAAATGAATTTTCTTCGTTTTCTGTTGGAAGAAGGAGAGCGATGCATTTCAGAGAGAGGGCATTGGCGATCATGTCAAGCAGAGACTGAGAAAGCTTCTGGAGGCTCCTTTCCCGGCTGAGCTCTTTGCTTATGGAGAGAAGGGTCTTGCGGTATTTATAGCTGCGTTTATAAAAAGCTCTATCCAGGATGGATTGGATGAGTCTTTTTAAGGGGTCAAAAAGGGTGGCCCCGAGGATTATGGCAATAATTCCAAGGATGAGGGCATTGAGGCTGTTTTCGGCAAATCCTTTAGTTTGTGAACTGACGATGAAATAAACAATAGCCAGGACGGCTGATGAGGATATCAGGGTGATTGCTTTTTTGAGAAGCAGTTCAAAATTGATAAGCCTGTGGCTGGAGATGGAATAAGAAAAAGTCAGAGGGATGAGAGCCTGGAGGATAACCGTGAGTTCTGCCGCTTTAGATGGCACCTGCCCGAACATGAAAGGGAAAATGTAGAAAAGCGTGAATGGAATGATCCCCGCTCCGAGTCCGTAGATAATCCACTTCAGCTGCTTTCTGACCATGAGATTAGAGGGTTTCCGAGAGCTGTGAAGAATGCTCACCAGAGTCAGGGTTGAAAAGAGAGCAAAATGGATGAGGTCCAATTTTTCCGAAGCCATATGTAAGCGGAGGAGGAGAGAGTCGTTCAGGTTGTTCAGCCCAGGAATGTGAAGAGCTATTTTCGCTAGCAGAAGAATACTTCCTGGAATATATAAAATAAAAATTGATTTACTCTCTTTTTTAAGGATTCTTTTTCTTTGGGGAAAAGTCAGAAAGAAATGAAGAAGAAGAGGTGGAAACACGAGAAAAGCGAATGTGTCAAGCCAGTAAAACACGCTGTCCAGGGTGTTAAGCTCGCCTGTGGGAGAAAACATGTAGAAGGAATATAAAGCCAGGGAGATGAGATAAAAATAGATATAGGGCATCGAAAAAGGTCTCTTGGAAGTTATGAAAACAATAAATCCTATAACCAGGGTGGTCAGACCGATAAAAGCAAGGTAGAAATAGATAGGATCGACTCCCTTTTTATACAAATTAAAAGAGGGAAAGATGATATCTCCACCCTTTGCGATCTCGTAGGTCACTCTTTGATCGGAATAACCCGCGAACCACAGGCTCTTTGCGAGTTCTATCTTGTTTTTTATCTTGGAACCATTGATAGAGTAGAGAACATCCCCTTTTTTAATGTTGAAATTATATCCAGGGCTGTTCACCTCCACTTTGACGGCTGTGAGGCCTTCCGGTTTTTTGATCCACGTGACGCCATCTGTGGGCTCTTCCCAGGTAATCTTCTTGTAGATATTCAAACTCCCGAACACAAGAAGGATAAGGATGGGGAAGAGAGCAAGAAACTTTCTCATTTTCCGAGGGAGGTTTTTCCCTTGGCCTTTGAATAATCCAAAGAATTGAATCATTTTGATAGAAAAATATTGTGGCTTTAGTCCAGAACGTGCTTGGAACCAACCCGTATGGCCCACTTGATGCCGGGTTGCTTCAGGAGTTTTTCCAATTCCGGGTCAATTTTTAATCCCAGTGGATTTGTGCTTCTGTTTAAAAATGTACTCATATAATCATATTTGGGCTTCTTGTCCGGTACATTTTGGGGATGAGATGCTGTGCTTCTGGAGAAAAATAAGCCCCTTGAGGAAAGAGTGTTGTGGGGAATGAAAACCGTAAAAACGAACAGAAAGATTACCCCTCCCAGACAGATTTTTTTTCTCATTTACTCTTAAAAAATAAAACTTTCTCCCAGATTTGTCAACTTCCCCGCCTGAACCTCGTCAGTCCACGGGATCAGGTCTTGAGGCAAAATTTAAGGGCCAGGCCTCGTCCAAGGGATTTCCTGAGGATTCATTACCGGACAAATATCTTGCTCTATTGACAAGGCTTGATCTCAGAAACAAAGCTTGCCTCAAGACCTGATCCCAAAGGCGACTTTGTGTTCACTTTCCCTTGAATCGGTGGCAGATTTCCCTTTGATCCCCCCTGTTCCATTTGACAAAATCCCTCAGATAACCTAAGATTACTTTACCCTCTTTTATATATTTGTATAAATAAATATTTATTTTAAAAAAAGATGCCTTATTTTCTATGTCGATTAGCCGCTGAAGACGGGAGAGTCCTCTCCCAGTCTATGCTTGCATCTTCTCACGATGAGTGCCAGAAGCATTTTGAAGAAAAGGGCTATTGCGTCTTGTCTATCAAACTGGACTGGAAAAAGATCAGGATTCCGGCTTTCCCTTTTGAGAAGAAGATCAAAGATAAAGATTTCATCATGTTCAATCAAGAACTCGTGGCGATGATCAGGGCCGGGTATCCAATCCTCAAGTGCATCGAAGCCATATTGAGCCGAGTGAAAGACATTCAATTAAAAGAATTGTTGATGAAGGTTGAAAAGGAAATCCGCGGCGGCAAATCCCTTTCGGAAGCGTTCGCTCCCTATGAGAAATATTTTTCAAAGGTTTACATTGCTTCGCTCATGGCAGGAGAAAAGAGTGGAAACTTAGACGGCACGATCAGCCGTTACATTGATTATGCCAAGATTATTGCTCAGACGAAATCCCGGATAAAAACTGCATTGACTTATCCGACAATTCTCCTCCTCTTTTCTTCGTTTCTCCTTGCGATCCTGCTCAATTTTATCCTGCCTCGCTTTTCTGAATTCTATGCCGGTTTCGAATCCGAACTTCCAGGGATCACTCGAACGCTCGTGGGCATTTCCAGCACTGTGCGAGCCAATTTTCTTTTTATCATTGCTTTTACATTGTTACTCTTTGTCGCTTTCATCCAGATGAGGAGGTACGAAAAAACTCAAGTGCTTATTGATAAAATTAAGCTGAAAATTCCCTATGGAGGTCCAATCTGGCTGGAGTCAGGAATTTCCCTTGTCTGTCGGACCATGGGCCTTCTTCTGGAAGCAGGGATCACGCTCCTTCATGCCGCAGGCGTCGCCAACAAAGCTGTTCCAAACAGATTTCTTATAAAAAGAATGGAGAACCTGCCTGAGTTCATCAAACAAGGAGAAAATTTATCCGAATCCCTATCCAAATCAGGCTTTTTCCCTCCGCTTTCTCTAGACATGATTCGGATAGGAGAAACATCGGCAAATCTGGAGGGGATGTTGAAGGATGTGGCTGAATTCTATGAAGATAGAATACAAAGGAAGATCGACTCTCTTGTTTCCCTCATAGAGCCAGTCATCATTATTTTTATGGGATTGATAATCGCCGGGATGTTGCTCTCGGTTTATTTGCCAATTTTTAATATAATAAGAGTGGTTCAATAATGAAGAAGACAAAAGAAGATTCGCTAAAAATCACTGTTTCTGAAGAAGAAAAAACAAAACAGCTCGCTAAACGGTATAATGTTCCCTACATTGACCTTTCCTCTCATATTTTAGACCGGGAGCTTGTCCAGTCTTTTCCGGCAGACTTTCTCCATAGGTCGAATTTTATTCCTTTCGAAAGAAATGAAGGAACCGTGAAGATTGCCATAGCTGACCCTTCCGATATTTCGACTATAGATGCCATAGAATCTCACTTGGGGATGGAGGTCGAAGTTTATGCGACTTCCAAAAGATCTATTCATGAGGCTTTGCGCAAGAGCGAGACAGCCCAACAGGTCCTCAAAGACGCCACAGAAGGATTCATCATGCAGGTCGTTGAGAAGGAAAGCGGGGAAGAAGAAGAGGTTATCTCTGTGGAAACGCTGGCTGATAAGGATGGCTCCATCATAAAATTGGTGAACTCAGTCATTTTCACGGCCGTACAGAAAAGAGCCAGCGATATCCATATCGAGTCAAAGGAAAATGGGATGATCGTCAAGTACCGTGTCGATGGTGTTTTGAGCGGTGCCATGGAGCCGATTGATAAGAAATTCCAGTCCTCCATCATATCCAGAATCAAAGTCATGTCTGACCTGGACATCGCCGAACGGAGAGTCCCGCAGGATGGAAGGTTCAGGTTGAAGATTAAAGACAAGACCATCGATTTTCGCATCTCTATCATGCCCAGCATCTATGGAGAGGACGCTGTCATCCGGATTCTCGATAAGGAGATGATCACCGAAGCCATATCCGAACTCAGACTGGATCTGCTCGGTTTTTCCGGTGATGTCCTTGACAACTTCAACAGGTATATCACTCAACCGTACGGGATGGTACTCGTGACCGGTCCGACAGGAAGCGGGAAAACGACTACTTTATACGCGGCCTTGACGGAAATTTTATCTCCCGAAGATAAAATCGTCACCATTGAAGACCCTGTGGAATACCAGATTGATGGGATCACCCAGATTCCTGTCAATGAAAAAAAAGGGCTCACTTTTGCCCGGGGGTTGAGGTCGATATTGAGGCATGATCCGGATAAGATCATGGTCGGAGAAATCAGGGATCCTGAAACGGCCCAGATCGCCATTCAATCCGCCTTGACTGGGCACCTTGTTTTCACCACAGTTCATGCCAATAATGTCTTCGATGTTATCGGGCGATTCCTCCATATGCAAGTGGACCCGTACAGCTTTATATCGGCCTTGAACTGTATTCTGGCTCAGAGACTGGTCAGAGTCCTTTGTCAGGAATGCAAGACTTCTGTGACATATACCTCCAAACAGTTGCTGGAGTCCGGGCTCAATCCCCAAAAATACAAGGGACAAAAGTTCTATGAAGCCCGAGGGTGTCCAGAATGTCTCGACACAGGTTACAAGGGGAGGACAGCTATCGCTGAGCTCCTCGAGCTTTCCGATGAGATTCGTGAGATGATCCTGGAAAGAAAACCTCTTTCTGAAGTGAAAAAAAGAGCGAAGAGTGAAGGAATGGTGTTTCTCAGAGAAGTGGGAATGGAAGAGAAAGTCCTCAAAGGAGTCACGAGCCTTAAAGAGCTGAACAAAGTGACCTTTGTAGAGTAAGAAAATGGGCCTTTTTTTCGGTAAGATTAAAGACTATTTCACAAAACAGCCATTTCCGCACGCAGCCTTTCATCTGACTTCTCGCTACATCAGCGGGATTCGTGTTTCTCCCAAAGAGGGGAGGATAATGAATCATTTCATTCTTCCTCTTGAAAAAGGATTGATTCAGCCTTCCTTCGAAAAGAAAAACATTAAAAATCCTGATTTACTTGAGAAAAAAATAAAGAAGGAGTTGGGGAAACTCCATCTTCATGACCATAAGGTGGCGTGTCTTTTGCCTGAATTGTCTCTGAGAGCGTTTGTTTTCTCTTTTGGGTCACTTCCTTCCTCGCGACCAGAAAGAGAGCAGATCATCCGTTTTCGCATAAAAAAACAACTTCCTTTACTCCCTCAGGATGCCAGATTTTCTTTTGACATCATCAAGTCAAATGATTCGATGAAGATTTTTGTCGCAGTCGCCCGGGCTCTGATTATCCAAGAGTACGAAGAGTTCTTCAGCCGATTCAACCTGAAAATCAGGACGGTTGGAGTTCCCATCTTGGGCTTGTATTCTTTGCTGAAAACCGAAAAGGAGAAGGATTTACTTCTGATAAATATCGAAGAAGACTCACTCTGTCTGACGGCCATCATAGATTCTGAAATTGCCCTCTACCGAATGAAACCGATTCTTTCTCTTGGTCAGGATGAAAGAAGCGAGGTCCGAAGAGTAGAGAATATAGTGAAGGAAGTGGAGAATACAATGAATTTTGTCGAGGACAAAGAGAAGAGAAAAATCCAATCTTTTTGGATCCGTCTGGGCCTTCTCGAAGAGGAAAGGATATTATCTCGATTGCAGGAGAGATCATCTCTTCCTGTTACGGGAATAGAGTCTCGCATGACGGCAAAGATAGGGTTGAGGGAGAAAAAGATTTTATCTCCTTTGATCGGACAGATTCGATGAAAAACTCAAGGCCAATAAACGTGAATTTAGCCAGCCATCCGCTGCGCAACTGGAGATTGTTCACCTTATTGTTTTCAATCTTTGTGGTTTTATTCCTACTTGTTTCCTTTTTTGCAGGAAAGATCTTCATTCGATACAGGTCTGATGCCCAGCGCGCAAAAACTTTGATCAGACAGACCGATAAACTGATTAGAGATACCCAGAGGAATGAGAAGAGTTTATCCTCAAGGATTAACGAGGCAGTCAAAAACAATCAGAGCCAAGTGGATATGGTGAACAGCATTATTCTCAAGAAAAGTTTTTCCTGGATCAAATTTTTTGCTGATTTAGAGAAGTCTCTTCCCGATTCCTCTTATATAGTTTCTTTGACGCCCACACTCACAGAAGACTCGGAAATAAAATTAAGGTTGAGAGTGGCCTCCATCAGTGTGGATGAGCTGTTGAAGCTGATTGATAATTTTGGGGATTTGGGGTTTAAAGACATTCAAATTGAAGGTGAAACCTCTAATGAGAGGGGTCTACTCATTTCGGAGATTTCCTTAAGATATGAGAGAAGTATTTAATCTATTCGAAGAAAAGGAGAAAAAGGCGCTCCGTATATTGGGCGTTTTACTCGGGTTAGCCATACTTTTTTTCCTATTGATTTCTTTCCCCCAGAAGAGAAGCTCTATCCGAACGCTGTCCCGGCTTGAGAGCAGACAGAACGAATACCAGCATTTCAACAGTATGACGCTGGAAAAAGAGGATGAATGGCGTCAATGGCAGGAGGCCTCTCGTGATATAGATGAGCTGAAAAAGAGCCACTTTTACAGCGGCAAGGATGCTGTCAAACAAATGAGGCTTGATATCCAGCGTATCTTGAGTCAGGCTCGTATTCCTGCTTCCCAAAAAAAGTACAATTACACTGAGTTCAAGAGAGAAAACATTAAAAAGATGAGCGTGAGCTTTAGTGTGCGGGGCACATACCAGTCATTGAAAGGATTGATCCAATTGGTCGAAGAATTCCCAAAGTTTTTGATAGTGGAAAAGATAGATTTTTTAGATATAGATGATCGAAGCAGTATTCTTGAATTAAAAATCGTCCTGGCAGGCTATTATGAGAGTGGATAAAAATTGGGCTTTTTTATTCCTTTTGGTCTTGAGTCTAGGTCTGGCTCTCTGGGCAGGAGGAAGAAATCTCCAGGATAAAGAAGCTGGTCAGGATGAGAAAAAAAGCCTTATCAAGAAAGAACTCCTGTTGAAGAAGAAACAAAAACTGAGTCCACCGCGCAGAAACATTTTTTCTCTCCAGAGGACAGAGAGGGGGGAGACAAGAGTCCTCCCGGCCAATCCCCAACCGATTCAGAAAAAAACCCCAGGAATCACCGAAGACGAGCCCTCTGGTCTGCAGATGCATTTGAGATATATTGGACATATTCGATCCGGTGAAAAGATTGTGGCCTTGATTATTCTCGAAGACACCGCTTTCGCAGTGGAAAAAGGAGAGATGATCAGCGAGGGCATTCAAATTGGAGACGTCACCCCTGAATACATAGAGATTATCGGTCCGGATTCTGTGAGGAAAAAATATACGTTAGAAGGAGAGAAAAAGTGAGAAAAGTCACATCTTTAATAATAGTGGCACTGGCCTTTTGGGGATGTGCATCTTTTAGCCATAGCTACAAACTCGGCACTGAAGCAGCCATTAACAAAAATTGGGATGAAGCCATCCAGTATTTTGAAAAAGCCAGTCTGGAAGACCCAAAAAATTCCGTTTACCGGATGGCTTTACTCCGGGCAAAACTCGCTGCAAGTTATGATCACCTCAATAAAGCCCAAGAGCATTCCTCCCATGATAGAAAAGAAGAGGCGCTCGCCGAGTATAAGAAAGCCCTTTCCTATGGCCAGCTCGGAAAGGATATCGTGGAAGAGGCCCAGAGGCTTTCAGTCGAAGAGGTCAAGGAAGAGAAACCGAAGGAATTCAAGATAGAGCCCCCGATTAAGTTGGATGTCAGTGACGAAAGAATTGAGTTGAGGTTTCCCGTCGAGATAAATCTTCGCTCCATCTTCCAGGCCCTGGGGAAGCATGCCCGGGTCAACATCATATTCGACGATCAATTCAGGGATATGCCTTTCACCATTGACCTGGTGGATATGAGTTTCGAACAGGCCCTCGATTCTCTCTGCATGGCCTCAAAGAGTTTTTACAGGATTATCGACATTAAGACAGTCATTGTTGCTCCAGACCTTCCCCAAAAAAGAGCCCAGTATGAGCTCAATGCCATTAAAACATTCTATCTTTCCAACATAAACGCCGAGGAAGTCCGTGCCTCACTCATGCTGGTGCTCCGCACTCAGCAGAGGGCGCCTATCCTTATTGTGGATAAAAATTTAAACTCTATTACATTAAGAGATGCACCGGCAGTGTTAGAACTAGCGGATAAGGTCATTAGGCTTTGGGACAAACCGAGGGGGGAAATCATAATTGACCTGGAAATCATGGAAGTCTCACGAACAAAGCTACAGCAGCTGGGAGTGCAGCTGGAGCAGGGCCTCTTTGGGTTAAGATACAGCGGTCCAGAGGGCACAGATGAAGGCTGGATAAACCTGGGCGACCTGGATTTCTCGAGTGGTAATAATTTTCAGATCAGTCTTCCTTCGGCCGTCGTGCAGTTTTTAGAGTCAGACGCGGATACCAAGATCATCTCTCAGCCCCGGCTGCGCGGATTAGAGGGAGAAGAGATGAGCTATCTGGTTGGTGATAAAATCCCGATTCCGAGAACGACTTTCAACCCTATTGCGGCCGGAGGAGTCAGCATGCAGCCTGTGACTAATTTCCAATTCGAAGACGTCGGTATCGATGTCAAAATCACCCCCCGGATTCATTTTGAAAAAGAAGTCACTCTGGATTTGGAGATAAAGATCAAATCCATCGGCGGAACGGGTTTTGCCAATATTCCGATTATTGCCACCCGGGAAGTGAAGAACATGATTCGGTTAAGGGATGGTGAGACAAACCTTCTGGCTGGATTGTTGAAGGAGGAAGAGAGGAAGATTCATAGCGGGATAGTCGGACTGAAAAACATCCCTATCCTGGGAGGTCTTTTTTCAGGCACGGACAACACTATCCAACAGACAGATGTGATATTGACCATCACTCCCCGTATTATCCGAACGATACCACTGACTGAAGAAGATATGAAGCCTCTCTGGATTGGACTGGAGGGGATCACATCTTCTGAGAGAAGAGTCGAAAGAAGGCCTGAAGAGAGCCGGTTGAGAGCCAGGACAGAAGAAGCATCGGCAGCCGAAAGAAGGGGCCAAAATCAGGTGATGCTGAGCCCTCCCAATTTTGAAGCTCGCCAGAATCGAGACATCCGTATCAACACAAACCTGCGGATTCAAGAGGAAGTCAGCAACATGTCCTTGAATATCAGTTTTGATCCTTCAGTCATCAGATTAAAGGAAATTGTGCGAAGGGAATTCCTGAACCGCCTCGGAGAGAATGTTCCTTTTCTTGAGAACATAGATAATTCCTCTGGTGCGTGCACTATTGGATTTTCAAGCCCAGATATAGGAAAAGGCTTGAGGGGGACAGGAACCATCGCTGTGCTCGTTTTCGAGCCCGTGAGCAAGGGAGAATGTATCATCTCCGTAACCCAAGTCTCGGCGAACAACCCCTCTGGGGGAAGCGTAGATTTTACGACCCGCCAGAGCCGGGTTGTTGTGCGATAAAAACTTTGGGTCATGGGATCAGGCCTCGACGTTAGACATTATAATGCAGTCAGGCCTTATTAAAATTGATGCCTGGAAACTGGAATCAAGCTCTTGTCTTTCTTCCCAGACGAGGACAAGCCATATAACTTTTATCAATATCTAATGTCGAGGCCTGATCTTTCTTATGCTTATTGACTTCGGGGTTGTTTAGGAGTAAAAAATAGAAATCAATAAGAAAATAATTTCGGTATGAATGGAGGTTCAAATGTCGGCAAAAAAAACCACAAAGACAACAAAAAAAGCGGCTCCGAAGAAGACCGTAAAAAAGACAACAAAAAAGACGGCTGTGAGGAAAACAAAGAAGGCCGCTCCAAAGAAAAAAGTTGCCGTCAAGTTCAAAAAAGGACAGGCTTACGAATGTCGTGTCTGTGGCTTGCGGGTTATTGTGGATGAAGTCTGTGGATGTGTCGAAGAACATGCACTGATTTGTTGCTCGAAACCGATGAAAAAGAAGGCGAGAAAAAAATAGTAAACAATGGCTCAGGCCTGAACCAGGGATATTCAATCGCATTCACTTTGGGGAAACCCTGTCTCGTCCTTTTGAATTCATGAATATCTTTAAAAGATAGAGTATACTCTTTGGGAATGTCCCCGGTTTTTATGGTAAAAAGCTAAATATTCTTTATCTTTCTTAAAAATAAGCAAATATGACTCAGGAAAATTCTTCAAAAACCCAGAGCGGTTTGCAATTTGACAGTTCACGGAAATTTGAAATCTATTCTTTGATTACAGAAAAAATCAGCCAATTGGGCGATCTGAGAAAAATTCTGAATGAAGTCCTTGCTATCCTGAAGACAGTCATGGGATGCCGTCATCTGGCAATCCGGATGATCGACTCCAAAGGCAATATTCCTTTCTCTGCGCATGTGGGATTGGACAAAAAGTTCTTGGATTCCGAGCACTGGATAACAGTCAGAGATTGTCTTTGTGGCCATGTGGCTAGAGGTGCAGTGGATAAATCATGGCCTTTCATCACGGAGAATGGGTCTTTCTTCACTAATTCCCTGCCCCAGCTTCTGGCTGAAGTCAAGGTCAATTACTCAAAAATCGATAGCGGGAGTTTGAGAGATGCTTGCTTGAGCAGAGGATATGAATCTGTGGCGATTGTTCCAGTAAGAGCCAAGGGAAAAATCATTGCCGAGCTTTATCTTTCCGATGAGAAGAAGGGTCTTTTTCCTGTTGAGAAGGTCCGTTTCCTTGAAGATGTTTCAGTCCAGGTCGGCATTGCCATCCAGAACTCCCAGCTTTACACTCAGTTGAATGACTCGCAGAGGAGACTCATGGATCTATTCAATTCGACTTCCATGGGAATCCTGGAGCTGGATACAAAAGGCTCCATCCTTCAGGTGAATAACAAAGGTGCCGAACTCTTGGGGTACTCTTCGCCTGAGAAATTATTGGGTCAGGGTATCAAGATCAGTGAACTCAACGTTGAGAAGGAAGGATGGGAAGGATTTATCGAGTCTGTGGATGAATCGGGGGCCATGAATAATTTTTCGCTGGCTTTCCGGAGTGGCCGGGAGAAACAATTTTTAGAATTTTCGCTCATATCCGTGAAGGATTCTAAAGGAAACATCACCGGATACAGAGGGACTTTCCGGGATGTGACGGATAGGATCAGACTGGAAGAAGAAAGGCTGAATAAAGCGAAGACTGAATCTCTGAAGAACAGATACTACCAGGAAGCATTGGCCCTTCGAGATGAAATTAAATCCGAATACCCCTTCGAAGAAATGATCGGGGTCAGTCCTGCCATGCAGCAGATCAAGAAGGCCATCCAGCAGGTTGCTCCGACTGATACGACTGTCCTCATAAAAGGGGAGACAGGGACAGGGAAGGAGCTGGTCGCTCGCTACATCCATGAGCTCAGCTCACGCAAGGATAGAATCCTTGTTAAAGTGAACTGTGCCGCACTTTCGGAGGGATTGATCACTTCAGAGCTTTTTGGACACGAGAAGGGAGCCTTTACTGGAGCCATCCAGAGAAGAGTCGGCAGGTTCGAGTATGCGGATAATGCCACAATTTTTCTGGATGAGATCGGTGACCTGCCACTTGAAACCCAAGCGATGCTCCTTCGTGTACTGCAGGATGGGGAGTTCGAGAGAGTCGGCAGTTCCAAGACCATAAAAGTCGACGTAAGGCTTATCGCCGCTACGAATCGGGACCTGATGCTGCTGGTGAACGAGAAAAGATTCAGACAGGATTTGTACTTCCGCCTGAATGTGTTTTCCCTTGAGATTAGCCCACTTCGAGAAAAAAAAGAAGATATTCCTCTCTTAACAGCCTATTTTTTGGATACCATGGGGAGAAGAGTCGGGAAGAAAGTTGATAAAGTAAGCGAGGACACGATGAAATTGTTCATGGAATATACTTGGCCTGGGAACGTCAGAGAATTGCAGAATATTATCGAGCACGGACTCGTAATCTCCAGGGGAGACTCTTTTGAGATCCCAAGAGCCTATTTTGGTCAGGTTCTTGACCAGAAAAGAAAATCAGAACTTATTTCTCTCGAGGAGTTCGAAAAAAAGTATATTCTCGAG
>CAZSGR010000036.1:0-18755 GCA_964606185.1 uncultured Eubacteriales bacterium | reverse complement strand
AGAATATATGGTGTTATTTTTAAGAATCTCGGCGATTTTCTCAACATAGGGAGTCGTGTCATCCAGTTTGGGACAAGCGATGACTAATTTTTTTCCTTTGAGCAGGTCTTGATGGAAACTGCCTAAGGAAAAGGCCGTACAGTCCGCAGCAATCAGCAGGTCACTTTCGTTAAAATAAGGGGCATAAGGCGAAACAAGATGAAGCTGGATGGGCCATTGAGACAACTCCGATGCGCCAGAAACGGATTGATGATCACTCGATTCTGGATTTCTCTGGATTTCCCTCGCCACACTCCCGGGGCAGCCCATTGGAGTGAAGCAGGCTTCCTGCATTCCTTCTCTCTCTTTGCTCTTTTCCTTTCCTTCAATCCCATGAACATGCTCTGCGGCTTCTTCTCCTCGAGTTTTCAAGACGTGTTTGTAGGTTGCCTGCGGGTCGTACTCTTCGCTTTCCCTCTCAATGACTTTAAGTGCGTCAGTCGGGCAGACATCCAGACAAGCACCCATCCCATCACAATAGATCTCCTTCGCCAGGACAGCCTTGTTTTCCTCATCCAGGACCAGCGCCCCTTCCGCACACGCTTCAGTGCACAATCCACACCCGTTACACTTATCTCTATCAATCTCTATGATTTTTCTTTTTGCCATTAAAATCTCTCCTTTATTCCAAGTGTTCTAACACAATAATATGGTTTTCCTTTGGAGAGTTCCTTGACTTAAGTCAAAAAAATTAAATTGGGTCGCGTCTTAACATTTGATACTTCTCAAAAAATTGATAAAGGGGACTGTCCCCTTTTTAGAATATTGAATAAGATGTCGGCAGATTTTATGAATAATTCATGGTACATGAGTTATTCAAGAGTTGAGGTTGCCGTAGACTCTGTTGCGAAGAGCGTAGCGAATGTGGTGATTTTATTTAAACAAAAGGTTGAGATTGCCACACTCCCTTCGGTCGCTCGCAATGACATCACTCTACTTGAAGTTACCGCACACCAACAGGTTGCTCGCAATGACAATTTATCTAATGAAAAGGTCGTCAGATTTGCTCGCCCGAAGGGGAAAAGATGCCGACATAAGATTATTTGTCATCCTTCAGAGATTTTTTTGAAGAAGGTGTCGGCAGATTTTATGAATAATTCATGAAAGTTCTGATCTCATCTTACAGCAGTCCACAACTCGAATCCGGTTGCCCTCGACTTCAATCAGCCCCTCCTCCTGCATCTGTTTGAGGTTGCGGGAAAGCGTCTCGCTTACAGTGCCCAGTATTTTTGCCAGCTCGCTCTTTTTAACCTTCAATTCAATTACGCACTGGAGGCCACCCGAACAGTTCGAAATTAAATACTGGATCAGCCTCTGGCGAACGGTAAGGAGACCCAGAGATTCGACTCTCCGGCTCAGGACAACACACTTACTAGCGAGCAGATTGACGAAGAATTTAGCAACCGATGGCTCTGTCTCCATTTCCCGGAGGATAGCCGTCTTGTCGAAAAACATAATCCTTGAATCCTTTACGGCCTGAGCAAAGAACGGAAACTCAGAAGAAACAAAGACTATGGCTTCTCCCAGGAAATCACCCGATCCAAGGCGCACCACTTCGACTTCCCTGCCGTTCTCATCCATCTTGTAGACGCGGACCTCCCCGGATTCCACATAGAAAAAGCCATTGGCCTTTTCTTGAGCGCTGAACAGGACTTCCCCCTTGTGATATTTTTTGGAAACCCCAAGGCTTTTGACCGCCTTATCGAATTCGTTCATGATTCCGAGTCCGGATCCCTGATGTTTTTATCTCAACTCTGAGTCAAGATGCCACAAGAGGCATCCAGACATCATTTCAATTCTTTGATAAAGATGTTTCTGAAATATGCCGGAGACCGGCTGTCATGGTTTTGCAGGCCAACGTATCCTTCTTCAGCAAAATCTCTAACTTTTCCCCGGGGTTCGGCGTTCCAGTCCAGCACCTGCTTTCCGTTGACCTCGACTTTTATCTGTTTCCCGATAAAAGTGATCTTCATGTGGTTCCATTCACCCGCCACCTTGAAGTTATCGATGCGTGGCGCCTCGGCATCATACACCGCTGCTGTCTTGTGTATGCCTTTCCCGGCATCATTGATCTGGATCTCGAAGGAATGATAAATGTAATCGTCACTCGCCGGCATCTCTGGAACTCTGATAAAAACTCCTGAATTCGTGAATTCATCCGCACACTTGTATTCCAGGTCGAGAGTGAAATCTCTGTATTTCTGGCGGCTGTACCAGAAGAGGCCCATTCCTCCCTGCCCTTTCAGGACTCCAGTCTGGGCATCCAGTTCGAAATAGCCGGGACCGTAATGATTCCAGCCATGCTTGGCGTATCTTCCCCGGTTCCATTTCAGTATCTCCTCATAATCTTGATAATAGGTAATTCTCTGGATGTACTCCACGCCTTTTCGGATCGGCGGTGAGGGATTGTTCACATCCTTCGGATTCTCATGTTCGACAGCCAGATACCCACGAAAGTTTTGCAGAGTCAGCTCAGCCAGAATATCATGAACATTGGCTTTCCCCTGTCCGAAGGGAACATCCCGGGCTTTTTTCGAACCGAAGACATCCAGGTCTTTAAGATGAACATCAATGATCCGTCCCTTAAGCAACCGGAGGGCTTCCACAGGATTGATTCCGGAACGCATCCAGTGACCCGTATCCGCACAGGCCCCGATACGTGCATCCAATCCCTTGACATATTCATAGACGGTTTCGGGATGGTAGTACTTTGAAGGATCTGGATGATTGTGGATGGCGATACTGACGTTGTATTTTTTCACCATTTTTTCCAGGAGGGAGGCATCTTCGAATTTGGGCTCGGTCACGATGGTTCGGATTCCCATTTTCCTGGCAAAACCAAAGACCTTCATCATGCTCTCTTCGGTGTTCTCGAATCCCACCACACCGTAGCTGACAAGCGAGAGTCCGTATTCCTTCAACTTGTTTCTCACCTGCTTGATCAAATCATCGCTGAGGTTGTGGTCGAATCTGACGCCAGGAAAATCACTGCCTAAAGCCTGTCCCGGATAGGGCTGCAGGTATTTGACACCGAGCTCTTTTACCTTTTCTAGCGTTTCATAGAACGTGAACTTTCTGAAGGTCCAGCACTGGATAGCTACCGGGAACTTCTTGATGCGCACATTCTTGTATGGGGCATTGGCCACTTCTTCCTTCACAGACTCAAGAGTTTTTTTCTCAGGGCTTCCTTCTTGTTCTCCCATTTCATAGGAAACCGATACCAAAAGAAAAATTGCCATAAGAATGAGAATGTTTTTTTTCATGATTTCTCCTGTTTATTTAAATTTTCAAAGTCATATTTTTCATGTTCTCTTCGGTTCCACTCCCCCTAGGGTTACAGCAGGAATAAAAGATTCAAGGTCCGGAGAGGGGAAGGAAATAGTCTTTTCCTGCTCCGCACTCATGCACGCGGCCATCAAAAATTCAGTCACGAGCAGCCCCTGGCTGAAGCTTTCTTCGGGACGATTGCCGGTAAGGAAGGATTGAACCGTATGCCGGTTTTCCGCAACGTATCCGAACTCTGCGGCTTTATCGCTCATAACTGGCTCAGTCCTGTGTCTGCATTCTGCTTCTCGACCAGATCCCCCAGATATCGTACTGAAAGAACATCATCATCCCAAGGCGGAATTCACCTTTCATCTTCTTTTCTCTTTGCTCTTAATAATCTGTTGGGTATTTTACCTATTTCTTTTGTAAAAGCTCAATCCGATAGTCTGGATTATACAATTTTCTTGTTCACAGGATCCCATGCCACCTTGCGGCCTTCCAGGTAGGAAAGGGTGGCCATATGGCATGTTATGGCTTCTTCAAAGCCCCGCTCAATGTTACAGCTTGGCTGTCCTCCATTCCGGATGCAGTCCAGCCAATCCTGGATATGGAGATGAGCCGTATTGACCGGCCTCCCGCCTCTCATGGTGTACATCAATCCGCGGGTCATGAAATATTGCTCCGTTGCCGATGTGACTGTATCGATCCCTTTCAAGCCAGGACTGTAGGTAAACAGAGGCATCGAGGTGTTTATGATCTTGTTCATTATTTTATCTTTATATCGGGTCGATTCCCTATCAGCCGTGACGCTCAAGCTGTAACCCACCTCCATAGTGGCATCATGGCCCATGAACACTTTGCCGCGGCTTTTCCCGTTGGCAAGAGTGGCGCTGTATACCAGAGTGAGGTCTCTTTCAGGATACTCGAGCACGGCTTGAAAAACGTCGGGAACATCACGCCCATCCTGAAAAAAGTAAATCCCTCCTGAGGCCATTACAGTCTTGGGAATCCCGAGTTCCAGAATCTGGTTGACGGCATCGTATTCATGTGACAGGAGGTCACCGGAAAGCCCCGTTCCGTAATCAAACCAGCAGCGCCAGCGGAAAAATCTCTCCAGGTTGAACGGCACCTTGTGGGGAGCGGACCCCTCGAATTGTTCCCAATCAATGGTTTGAGGATTTCCTTCTTCATGAATATCATACACCCAGGCTCCGTTCGGAGAATTGCGGTTCGTGGTCACCTCAACCAGTGTGATCTTCCCCAGGATGTTCTTCTCCACGATCTGTTTAGCCTTGACATAGCTTTCCTGCTGCCTTCCCTGGTGGCCGAGTTGAAAGACTACTCCGCTGTTCTTGACAGCCTCAGTCATCTTGTATGTTTCATCGATGGTTCGTGTCATACACTTTTCGCAGTAGACATGCTTTCCCGCGTTCACAGCATCAATCGTCATCTGGGCATGCCAGTGATCCGGCGTCGCTATGATCACCGCATCCACTTCGTCGCTCTCGAGCAACTCTTGATAATGACGGTATCGCTTGGCCCCCTTCAACAATCCAGAGGCGCCACCCGGCCGCACATCATTCTTGGAAGCGGCCAAACCTCGCTCGGCCCTGACATCAAACACATCACACACCCCGGTTAAAAGAACATTTAAATCTTCCTGGCTTAAAAAAGTCTCCAGCCCTTTGTCCAGCTTATTCTCTCTGGCATCTTTCTTTTTACTTTCAATCCAGTCTGGATGAGCGAAACCAGCCGCATGGGCGAGAGCTTCTCCTCTCCCTCCAAAACCGATTATTCCCAACCGAATGAGTCCGCCATGTCTTTTCACTGCCGCTTTGGGAAGAACAGCCGGAGCTTCTCCGCGTATACCTAACTCCGCAAGGATCTCTTTTCTTCTCTGATCATCCAGCCATTTTTTTCTGAAGAGAGCATAGAAAAAGGGGCCGAACACAGGGATTGTAGCCAATCCCTTGAGAATATCCCTTCGATTGATTGTTCCCGGTTTTTCAGCTTCTTTCTTTGGTTTTTCACCCTTTTTATTATTTTTTTTCTCGCTCATTTGGGTACCTCCAGGAGGTAAAATATTTTCGAAGCCTCTACTTAGTAGGCTTTTTCCTGATAAAAATTAACCTGTCCAAACCAATGATTCGGCCTGTCGGAAACATTGTGCAGACAAACAAGGCAAAAAGCTCGATCAAATTTTTATTAATGATGAGATAGCTGCCCTCGACTGGAGTCGTATAGGTATAGCCGATAAACGCAGGATGAAAAGCATAATAGAGAAACAAAATCACCATGCCTGAAATACTGGCAATGCGAGTCAAACACCCTGCGATTAGACCAAGGCCGATTAGGATCAATCCCCATTTGTTAACAAAATCGACAAAGCTTAACGCTCCGGGATTGGCCACTATCGATGTGGCCAGCCCTTTAAATATCCCCTTCACTTCCAGGAAAAATCCAGCAGACGACCAGTAAGGATTGAGCACCTTGACAATTCCTTCGTAAAGAAAATGCCAGCCGATCACAACTCTTAGGATGACCAACGCTGTCAGTTGAGTAGTGGTGTAATCCAAAACATTCTCAGACTTCTTTTTTGTCTTTGTCACCATATTTTCCCTACCCCTCTGTAAAAATGAAAATATTAAAAATGGATTTCATTCGGCTCACTGTCGAACCTCAAATTCTGTTCAGAAAAAAGGACAGACAACTTTATTCTGGAGGATATTTTACTCCCTTTGGAAAAAATCGCCTTTCCCTTTTTACCTGCACAAACAAAACAGCATTACAATATACAGATTTGAATACCATGTCAAGAATTCGGGGACAGGCCTCCAAAACCTCATTTATAGTCTACTACAAGGTCAGTTTTCCGGGATCAGACCTCAAATATTTCAAATAATAAGAATCTGGTTATCAGGCCGTGTACAGAGCTTTTGAAAGCCGACTTTTTTTTGAAGTTTAGGAGGTTTGGCCCCATCGTGGTTATTGACATTTTTTTAGGATTGGATAAAAATCCTGTCTTGAGCAAAGATCATACAGGGTCATTTAAGAATCAAGATAGCTGTAAGGAGGGTCTTATGGAAAGACGTGATTTTTTCAAAATAATGCTCGCCACACCGGTATTGACTCCGCTCATTCTCTCTTCCAAAAAAACCGGGAATGACCTCGAACTTTTTCTTATCTCGGAAGAACCTCAGATGTTCCTCCCTCTCCTTCTTCAGCAAATTCAAGAATATTCTCCGAATGAAGGCCGCACATTCACTTTCCTCAACCCGCATCCGAGAGAAAACGGCTTAAAGAAGACACTCTCAGAGAAAGGCTGGAGATTTGCCCGGGAGCCAGCAACAGCCCACCTCACTCTCTCCTTCGGTTATCTTCTGAATAAAGCTCTCCCCTCTTTTACACTGGTCAGAAAGGGATGGATCCGGGATATCCGGTCTCGAAAGGTCCACCCTCTCTGGCAGGAAATGAATAAAAACCACGCGCCATCTTCGTGCTTGACGATCGCCTCGTTGAAAACGAAGACTTCTGTCCCATCTACCGGAGAATTCGTGTCAATGTATAGAGACGGGCAAAAGATTGAAGCTCTTTCCCTTGAAGAAAACGAAGAGAAATCATACAAAACCCAAGGAGGAAGGATCACTGTTCAAATTGCGGGTGGTAAAGTCTGGGTGACAGAGTCATCCTGCCGCCATAAAATCTGTCTCTATTCTCCTCCCATATCTTTAGCTGGTGAACGTATTGTCTGTGCGCCTAACCATTTTCTCCTGGAAATTGAACGCTCCTCCTCCATCGACACTGTCATTGGCTAAAAAACTCTTCTTTCTTCCGCTCACCCTCTTTCTCCTTTCAGGATGTGCTGTCAAGGAAAAATGGCACACATCCACTCTTCTCGTCTTCGACACTCTCTGTGAGATCAAAATCTTCTGTTCTCCCTCTGAATTCAAAGCGGCACAAGAGAATGTCGATCGCATATTCTCCGAGATCGAATCCCATTTTTCCCCCGACGCTGAAGATTATTCGTCATCCATGGTGCTTGACCTCTACAGAAGAGCACTCCAGGTCTTCACTGACAGCGGCGGATGCTTTGACATCACTGTTGCCCCCTTATCCCGGCTGTGGGGATTCCTGAGCAAGTCCTATGTCGTGCCAGCCCATGAGCAGATACAATCCATCCTCGAACGAATCGGGGTGGAAAAGATCAAAGAAGAAAAAGGAACTCTTATTCTCCTTCCCGGGATGAAACTGGATTGGGGAGCTATCGCCAAAGGCTTCGCCATCGACCTCGCATCCCGGTCATTAATCGAGAGAGGAATATCAAGAGGATTCATCAACGCAGGTGGGGACCTCTACTGCTGGGGACAGAATCCCGATAGTCAGGATTGGAATATCGGTATCAAACATCCCCGCCAGAGTGGTTTTTTAGGGATCATCTCAATATCAGAGCAAGGAGCGGCCACCACCGGAGATTACCAGCGTTATTTCATAAAAGAGGACGTGCGTTATCATCATGTTTTTGACCCGCGCACAGGATACCCTGCCGAAGGAAAGCAGAGCGTAACTGTCTGCGGCCCGGAAACCCTCCTCTGTGACGCCCTCTCGACCGCACTTTTTGTTTCAAAGCGGCCAGAAAGAATAATGGAAAAATATCCGGATTACGGGGCGATTATCGTCGACTCTGAAGGCAACCTCTCCTTCCTTGGAAAGATCTTTCCTTTTCACACTGTCGATTGAAACTTATCTGGCTACGAATAGAATTCAAGACTAAATGAACTTTATATGAAACAATGAACCTGAGGGGATGATGGAAGAGACTCTGAAGATTTAGCCTTTTCGAT
The DNA here is from genome assembly GCA_964606185.1 of uncultured Eubacteriales bacterium. GTDB lineage: Bacteria > Acidobacteriota > Aminicenantia > Aminicenantales > Aminicenantaceae > SOIA01. Next base: position 10,608 of record CAZSGR010000036.1, on the reverse strand, counting down.
TCATCCTTCGAGGGAATCCGACGAAGTCGGGGCCGAGGACTGTATGAGCATGCGAGAGTCAACCGGCCGGGATTGGGATGGCTAAAGAACATCCTTGTGTCGATTCAAATAAACATGCGGAGTTCCGCAGGCCCGAGAAGGTTGAGGAGGAAATGGCGTAAAAAATCTGAACGGAGATTTGGAGTCCCCTCAGGTTCACCTGTGTAATAATCTTTCAAAAATCTTCTATGAAAACATTCCTTTGACTCTCTTGTAGACTCTGTTCCATTTATTCTTGTTTTTTGGATCATAAGTCTTCAATGGAAAAGAACGAGAGACCACTTTCCGGCCCTCTTCAATCCCATCCATAATCTTCTTAGCTATCGCCTGAATTATGATATTCCCCGCCGCAGTGGCCTCTGCTGGCCCGGCGATCACGCGCAGTCCTGTGGCATCCGCGCTGAACTGGTTAAGCATGTCATTCTGCGAACCTCCTCCGACGACATGAAGCACTTCAATGGGTTCGGTACACATGGTGTTGATCTTATCTACCAGAAACCGGTATTTTAAGGCCAGGCTTTCATAGATACAACGAACGAATTCGCCCTTTTTTTCCGGAACTGGCTGTAGAGTCTTCTTGCAGAATTCAGCAATCGCTTCAGGCATGTCCGGTGGATTCAAGAATGTATGGTCATCAGGGTCGACAATAGACCTGAATTCCTCAGCTCCTGAAGCCAGACCTGTCAGTTCATCGTAGTCATGAGACTCTCCTTTTTTCTCCCAATCTTTCATGCACTTCTGAAGCAACCATAATCCCATGGTATTGCGTAGAAAACGTATCTTCCTGCCTGCACCGCCTTCATTGGTGAAATTATTCTTCAATGATTTTTCAGTAATAATCGGTTCATCCACCTCAACGCCGAGGAGAGACCATGTTCCTGAACTCAAATAAGCCCAATGGGCTGTTTGAGCGGGAACAGCAGCCACTGCGCTCGCCGTGTCATGACAAGCTGGGGCGATCACATCCAGAGTTGAGATGTCTGTTTCCCGGGAAATTTCAGGCAGGAGCTGTCCCACTAATGTCCCAGGCTGTATGATCGGGGCCATGATGTGAACGGGCAGACCGAGTTTCTCGAAGATTCCTGGCTCCCAATCTCTTTTTTGGGCATTCAAAAGCTGAGAAGTCGATGCGATGGTGTATTCTGAAAATTTTTGTCCTGTGAGCAGGAAATTAAACAGATCCGGCATGAACAAAAGGGTTTCGGTTCTATCCAATAACGATCTTCCCGACTCGACAACGCTCAAGAGTTGGAAGACCGAGTTAAACGGCATAAACTGGATTCCTGTGCGGGCGTACATTTCTTCTCTTGATATTCGCTGAAAAGCTTTGTCCATCATTCCATCAGTTCTTTTGTCACGGTAGGCGTACGGGTCTTCCAGGACCCGGTTATCCTTTCCGACTAAACCGAAATCTACGCCCCATGTATCCACACCCAGACCGAGCAATTCTTTATGGCCTTTTCGGGTTGCACTCTTCAATCCTTTTTTCAACTCGCCCAAGAGATAGGAAAGGTCCCAATGAATATGACCGGAGATATCTACTTGTTTATTCGGAAAACGGTGGATCTCTTCCAGACTAATCCTCTTCCCATCGAGTATCCCCAGGATAGCTCTTCCGCTTTCAGCTCCAAAATCAAAAGCCAAAAATTTGGCTGGACGCATGGTATTCTCGCTCCGAATCCAGAAAAAGACAATCCGGATTTCTTTTTTTTAGTGTTTTATATAGGACTTTTTCTTTTGACTCGAATTCTTCTCGTTTTTCACCTCGGGAATCCGAACACGCGCCGCCTCATGCATTTCTCCCATTCCCGGGGTGTAAGGTCTCAGACTGTAGCTGAAGTTGAAGGACTCCGGGTAGGCGGAATATTTATCAATCACACCGGGTCCGCAGCTTCCGTTTCCCAATCCATACTGCCATGAATCCAGGCAGAGGATGATGTCCTCTATGGGCGTCAGCTCATGGATATGATCCGCTTTATCCAGGTCACCAGCAGTATAGTGCAAAGCCGTCATTGCCATCTCATTTTTTGCCACCACAAGAATTCCAGCCCCGGATTTATTGGTAAGGGCCGCCCAACGCACACCTTCTTTATTCCCTGTTTCCTGAGGCCTTACGTACGGGACATACTGATCAGAAACTATACCCTGATGAAATCCGATAAACGCGCCGTTCTTTCTGTCCGGATAATTTTCCTGGGGTCCGTATCCATACCAGCTTAAGTTATCAAGATCTCCTTTCACTCTCATCTTTACACCGAGCCGGGGCAGAATCGGCAGTTCTCCAATGAGCTTGATTTCATTGTCGACCTGGATACAGCCATTCCCGAACACTGTGTATATGGAGCGATGTTCAAATCCGCTGTCTTCTGTGCCCTTATCGCTAGTGAGAATCGAGACCCGCATCACTCCGGGGCTGATTGTCTCAATCGTGAAATCTTTAACTTCCCGCGTCAGATTATGGAGCCCGGATTCCACCCATTGACGCGAAAGGCGTCGGTTGTTGTCTGTGGGTGCGCGGAAGGCGTTCAATACAGGTCCGTTGATCCCATCCTGCGCTTCCTCAATAGTGGACATGTCTTTGTAAACCAGCGAAGCGACCGCTCCAGTTTTGGTGCCGAATGAAATGCTGAAATCTTTTCCATTTATTGTCAAAAGATCATCAGAAGGAACCAGTTTTATTTCAGGAAGTTCCGATAGATCCATCTCAGGCTTGGGAGGGACATCATAAGGCATCTTCAACTGTTCCCAGGCAATAACATGCGCTTCTTCTGCCCAGGATATGTCCTCTTTCAAGTAGAAGGAAACTCTCAACCAGTACTCGGCGCCGGGCGCAAGCTCCAGCGACTCGATGGGCAGATCGAACACTTTGCTTTCTCCAGGAGCCACATCCAGCAGCTCAATGATCCCTCGCTGGATGGCTTTTCCGTCTTCATAAAGCGCCCAATCGGCTTCGAATTCACTGAGGTCCGTGAAAAAATATTTATTCTGAACCCGTATCTTCCCCTGAGTAAGGTCTTCCTCCTCAACATCAACAGATTGATATACCTTTTTCACTTCCCACAGTTTGGGTGGAATCTCACGGTCAGGAAAAACTAAACCGTTGATGCAGAAATTCCCATCATTGGGATCATCTCCAAAATCGCCGCCATAAGCCCAGTATTCCCTGCCGTCTTCTGTTGTTTTGCGAAGTCCCTGGTCAACCCAATCCCAGATGCTCCCCCCTTGGAGATGCTTGTATTCCTCGATGGCATCCCAGTATTCCTTCAGATTGCCCACAGCGTTACCCATTGCATGAGCATACTCACACAGAATCAAAGGACGGTCCTGTTTTTCCCGGGCATATTTCACGATCGAATCAATCCGGGAGTACATGGGACAGACAATATCCGTATGAGGCCGTCTTCCAGCCCGTTCATAATGGACTGGCCTCGACGGGTCGCGGCGGTGAATCCACTCGCTGGCTGCCTCAAAAGTGGTTCCATCCCCCGCTTCATTCCCCATAGACCAGATGATTATTGAAGGATGGTTTTTATCCCGCTCGATCATACTGATAATCCGGTCCATGTGAGCTCTTTTCCATTCAGGTTTATTCGCCAGAGTGTTCTCAGGCCTGTACCCGATTCCGTGCGATTCGATGTTGGCCTCATCGATCACATAGATACCGTACTGGTCACACAGCTCATACCACCTTGGATCGTCCGGATAATGGGCTGTTCGCACAGTATTGATGTTAAACTGTTTCATCAGATGAATATCTTTGACCATCGAGTCCAGAGAAACAGAATGCCCAGTATCAGGATCATGCTCGTGGCGGTTCACTCCCTTTATGAGTATGGGCGCTCCGTTGAGAAGAAGCTGCCCCTCCTTAATCTCAACCTTTCGAAAGCCAAACTTGCAGCTTTCCATATCGATAATCCCGCCTTTCTCGTTCTTCAGTTTTAACAACACTGTATACAGATGAGGCTTCTCTGCGGACCATTTCAGCGGATGGGATACATCGGCCTTCATCTTCACTATGCTTTCTGCAGCCGGGGCAATATACACACTGGAGCCCTCCAGTAAAATCTCAGAACCCACAGGACTGTTTTCTTCATCCAGAAGGCTGACTTCCACTTTCGTGTTCTTCACGGCCTTAGCCGAGTAATTGCGGACTCTGGCTGTAACCTTCAACACTGCGTCCTGATACTCTTCATCCAGGTCACAGCTGACCTCAAAATCACGGATATGGATAGATGGTACGGAGAACAAATAGACATCGCGGAAAATACCGCTGAGGCGCCAGAAATCCTGGCACTCCAGATACGATCCATCAGACCAGCGAAAGACCTCTACAGCCAGTACATTCTTCCCGTCCTGGATATATTCTGTGATGTTAAACTCTGCGGGTGTCCGGCTTCCCTGACTGTATCCAACCTTTTGTCCATTAATCCACAGATAGAAAGCCGACTCGACTCCATCAAAATGAATAAAGATCTGCCGTTGAATCCAACAGGCCGGCACTTCAAATTCTGTTCTGTAGGAGCCTACCGGGTTGTAATCGTGCTGAATGAAAGGAGGATTCTTCTTGAAAGGATAGCGAACATTGAGATAAATCGGCCTTCCATAGCCATGCATTTGCCAGTTGCTGGGGACAGGAATCTCATCCCACTCACTGATATCGTAATCAGGCCGGTAAAACTCCAGCGGCCGGTCAGAAGGCTTCGAAACCCAGTGAAACCTCCAGTTCCCGTTGAGTGTTTGATAGAAGACTGATTCTTCCCGTACTCCGTTGATGGCTTTTCCCAGAGCGGCATAAGGAATCAAAGTGCAATGGGCAGGCTCCTTGTTCTGGCCGATCATTTGAGGATTTTCCCAATCATTCGTTTCCTCTCCATAGACGCTAGCCTTATAAGTTCCGAATACGAATATCAGCAGAATAAATGCAGATAATAATATGGGTTTAAATTGCCTCAGAAACATGGCCAAACCTCCTTTCCTTTCCCGTTGACTAATGAACAAAATTCTCGTTGAAAGTAATCACAGAATAGTTTGTTTCATTAAAATCTTTAATCCTCATTTGCGGTTGACTCACTGCTTCTCTCAAAGAATCCCACGGGAGAGGCGATCTCAATTTTACACTGATTCTTACTTTCGACAAAGTAATACACATACTGGATTAGAGGTCTCTCCCACAGCATTTCTTGTATTTCCTTCCGCTGCCGCAGGGACAGGGAGCATTCCGGCCGATTTTCTTAGGAGGCTTAGGTTCAGATTCTCCAGACGCTGGCTGAGGCATGCTAGAGAACGCTTGCCGTTCTTTCCACTCATCGGCCAGTTTTTTTAACCGTGCATCTGCATGCTGAAAAAATATCTTGTAAGAAGGGCATAAATAATTGGATGTTTTGTCGTATGGATTATTTAGACGGTCTTTTGTGCATCCCCCTCGACAGACGCTTAGCCATGGACATTCTCGACATTCCCTGGGAAGAGCAGACTTCATCTGGCCAAATTCTCTCTGCTTTTCTGAGTTGAGCAGAGTTTTCAACTCATCTCTCATAACATTCCCGAGTTTCCAGTCTGGTTCAACGAAGAAATCACAGGAATACACATCTCCATTATGCTCCACAACCACATAAACACCGCATTCGTCCAGCAAGGTACATTCCGGCGGAGTCAATCCCACATAATGGAAAAAAACAGATTCGAAAAAGCGGACAGACGTGGACGGCGAATTGTTAATAAAGTCAGCCATCCACAAATCAAACACTTTGCAGAGAAACGCGCCATATTCCTCGGGGGAAACGGCGAAAGGAGCCGATTGTTCCGGATAGCTTGGATCCAGCTCCACGCAGGGAATGAACTGCATGTAATTCAGCCCGATAGACTTAAAAAACTCATAAATCTCTTCTGGAAAGCGGACAGAATAATCATTCAAAACGGCTAATGCATTGACCTCCACACCTGAATCAAGGAGAAGTCTGGCTCGATCTGAGATCCGGGACCAGGATCCTTTACCATTCCGCTTAATACGATAACGGTCATGTATGTGTTCGGGTCCGTCGATGGACAAACCGACCAAAAACCTGTATTCTTTCAAAAACTCAGCCCAGTGCTCATCTATCAAAAGTCCATTGGTCTGGAGTCCGTTTCCCACCGCATGCCCCCGCCCATATTTCATCTGCAATTCCACTGCTTTTTTAAAAAAAGGCAGCCCCATTAAAGTGGGCTCTCCTCCCTGCCAGCTGAATGACACCTGTTTTTGACTCTGATTCATGATCTGTCTTGTCATCTCTTCCAGGGTTTCTTCACTCATGCGGTGAGTTTGGACGCCTGGAAACAGCTCAGATTTCCTCAGATAAAAACAGTAAGTGCAGGCCAAGTTGCAGTCCGGACCAGCCGGTTTCACCAGGATTGAATCCAGTGTTTTCATTCGAGAGTTCATGGATTGAGTCTCTATTTATAGAACATACACGGGCGTGTTGTCCACCAGCGTAGAATTATATGGGGATTATCCCTTTCAGTCATTGCGTTACAGGAGATAAAGACTGTCCCCTTTTTTGATAAAAATGCTAATTTTTATTTCTTCGGGACCAGCTCTAAAACCACCAGAAGAGGACAATGATCCGAGGCAACCTTTTCTTCTATAACACGGGTTTCTATGACCCGCCACCTGCTTGCAGGCCGGAAAAGAATATAATCAATCCGTCTTCTGGGAGAGGAGGAAGGGAACGTTGGCTGCGGATCTCGAGCACTGGCGTCGGTCCAGACCCTGAAGAGAATACCCATCGGCTCACTTTCAGGAGCCGCATTCAAATCTCCTGCAAGAATAGTAGGCTTTTTATTTCTCTTGAAGAGCCTGTTGAGACGTTTCGCTTGAACAATCCTGTCTGTTTGGTCCCGTGTGTGGTCAAGATGCGTCCCGATAAAGACAATTTCATCTCCGGATGGAAGTTCCACCAGGATTTCGAGCGCAGCTCGAGGCTCATTCCTTGGCGAATGAGGCAAGGGATTATTCCGAGTTTCTTTAAATGAAAAGCGGGAAAGTATTCCCTCTCCGTATTCTCCCCCATCATACTCCATAGCTCTTCCAAAAAGCGGAAGCATCCCGGTCAGATACCCCAACCGTGTAACCAGATCCATGTTCTTCGCTCTTCTCGTTTTAAAATCCACTTCCTGGAGAGCGACAATATCCGGGGAGACCGACCGGATAACTCCAGCAATACGTTCCAGGTCAAAATCATGATTCAGCGTTTCCCCATGAAAGATATTGTAAGACAGGATCCTTACAACCTGTTTAGAATCAGTAGATTGTTGAGCTTCGAGAAAAGATACAGAGAGAATCAAAAAGACAACAAGATAAAATTTATTCCTGACTTTTGCACGGAAATACTTCATTGCACTCATCCTTTGTATCCTCAATCTTCAATGCGAACGCTATTCGACCTTCCGTAAAAACTCCAATCCGGAAGAGGAATTTCTATCGCCTTCTTAAATGAATATCTAATCGGATACTTCATCTGAACAGATAATTCTTTCTTTAGATTTTTTCCATCTACTGGACATCTGGATTGTAATCAGGGTTTTTTCGCGGAACTTTGGCTCCCGTATCTTTGAGCCAGGCGACCAGATCGGTGTCCAGTTCTTTTATCTTCCCCGGCATTAATTTAGAAAGTTCGTATTCCTCACTCGGGTCCTCCGTTAAAAGGAACAGCTCGAATGGTTGGCCCTCATACCGCTTGATGAGCTTCCACTCTCCCTTGCGTATGATGCTGTAAGGAACGATGTTCCCCCGGTAATGGGGAAAATGCCAGAAAATAGCCTCTCGCCTAAAGGGGCCTTCCCGTTTCAATAAAGGAACAAGGCTTATTCCATCGATGGCTCGATCCGAGGGAAGGTCGAGTCCGGCTATCGCACACATAGTGGGAAAAAAATCAACACTCGTGACCGGAACATCACATTCCATACCGGCTTGAACCACACCGGGCCAGCGGATAATCAAGGGCACCCGGATCCCTCCTTCATATGGATAGCCTTTACCCGCGCGCAGCGGAGCGTTATCAGTCGCATAGTCCTGAAGACCTCCATTATCGGATGTAAAGATGATAACAGTACGGTCGCTCAGCCGCAGCTCATCCAGCACGGCCATCAATCTTCCGACAGCTTCATCCATACTTTCAATCATTGCCGCATAGACAGCATTCGTCTGGCTGGTCTTTTCCTTACGTTCATACTTTGTAATGAGCTCTTTTTTGGCCTGGAGGGGGGTATGCACAGCATAGTGACACATATGGAGGAAGAAAGGCCTATCTCCATACTCTTTGAGAAATCCCAGCAGTTCATCACTCTCCCGGTCAGTGAGATACTCCTCTTTCCTGCGGGCTGAGAGTGCGGGGATACTCGGCCTTTTCTCATTCTGGTAGTAAGGATCAAAGTATGTGGGTGGCTGACCGATCTCACCGCCTCCGATGTTGATGTCAAATCCTTGTTTATCAGGAAACCAGGGCTCATATCCCAGATGCCATTTCCCGATATGGCAGGTGGTGTAGCCTGCGGATTTCAAGACTTCAGCGATTGTGACTTCATCCAGCTCCATCCAGTAGGGATTGGGAGGACAGAGAAGCTGTCTTCTCTTCCCCCCGACATAATCAGTCGGGTTCTTTCTTTCCGCATAGGCCTTTTCCCCCCTCTGGTCCAGATGGTGAATCCAATCCGTGACACCTATTCGACCCGGATACCGCCCTGTCATGATGGATGCCCGAGTGGGTGAGCACACAGCACAGGAGGCATAGGCATTGGTGAATTTAGCTCCCTGCTCAGCCAGCCTGTCGATGTTTGGCGTTTCATAATACTGGCTTCCGTAGCACGTCAGGTCCGTCCAGCCAAGGTCATCGATATTGATCAAAATAAAATTCAGTTTCTTTTTTTTTGAAAACAGAGCGCATGTGGATAGAGCTCCGGAACCAGTCAGAACGACTGTTCCCAGACCCAAGCTTTTTAAAAAATTGCGTCGTTTCACTCTATATATCTCCTCGGTCGATGGATAAAATTATTTTTTCTTTTTCCTCACCAGAGGGAAAAGCTCTGATTCTGTCCTGGCATCCCTCAAGATCTCTTTCATTTTGGAGACCATATCAGGTTTCTTCTCTGCAAGGTTATGCTGTTCAGCGATATCATCCTTGAGATTGTACAGTTCGATACGGCTGTTCACATCTTGCCGGTAGGCTTTCCAGTCTCCCATTCGTACAGCCTGCCTTCCACCGTATTCCCAGTAGAGAAACTCGTGAAATCTCTGCTTTTCATTATTCCCCAGAAGTGTCGGCATAATGGAAATGCCGTCGATATCACGGGGTGGCTTTGTGCCCAACAATTCCGCAAAAGTGGGGAGAAAATCCCAGAAAGCAGAAATGTGCTCGCTCACAGTCCCGGGATTGATCTTTCCGGGCCAGCGGGCAACCAGAGGGACTCGTATCCCCCCCTCATACAGCATGGTCTTGAGTCCCCGGAGAGGTCCAGCGCTTTTGAAAAACTCCGAATCCGTTCCTCCATTGAACGTGGGGCCGTTATCGCTGGAGAAGAAGATGAGTGTCTTATCATCGATTCCCAACTCCTTAAGGAGAGCCATGATCCTTCCGATTTCCCGGTCCATCCGCGTGATCATGGCCGCATAGCCGGCCCTAGGAGCTGGATGAGGCATGTAGCCCTTCTCTCCCTTATAGGGAGTCTCTGGAAAAGCTCCTTCGTATTCCTGAAGAGAATCTTCCGGAACCTGAATGGCTGCGTGGGGAACTGGAAACGGAAGGTAGAGGAAGAACGGGCTGTCCTTGTTTTCACTGATAAACCAGAGAGCCTCTTCTGCCATCAAATCCATGGAATACTGTTTACCCGAATACGGCGCGTAGGATGTCTTATCATACGGGTCTTTCTCTTCGGGCAGTTTCTGGTGAGGATAGAAATATCTATTCTGGGCAAAAATGTGTTTTTTACTGTTCCGCCAGAGATGTATCGGGTAATAATTATGGGCCATCCGCTGGCAGAGATAGCCGTACCAGTGGTCAAATCCCTGATTGTTCGGGTCGCCTGAATTCTCAGGTCCACCCAATCCCCATTTACCGATTGCTCCGGTTGTGTAGCCGGCTTTCTGGAACATCCGGCCGATAGTGTAGGTATTCTCGAGTAAGGGCCGGTTGCCTTCGAGATTCGGGTTCCTCCAGACTTCTCCCCTGTAACCCATCTCATCATTATTCCGAATGTAGGCGTGACCTGTGTGTTTTCCGGTCAACAGCACACAGCGGGAGGGCGCACAGACCGGACTTCCAGAATAGTGTTGAGTAAACTTCATGCCTTCAACAGCTAGTTTATCAATATTAGGTGTTCTGATCTTCTCCTGACCGTAACAGCCCAGCTCTCCATAGCCCAGGTCGTCAGCAAGGATAAAGATGACGTTAGGCTTTGTGCCTGCTGTTTTCCCACAAAACTCAAACTGTGTCACAGCCAGGGCGGCTGCACCCAGGCCAACGGTTTTGAGGAAATCCCGACGATTGAAGTGTGAGTCCATGTCTCCTCCCTTCAAAATTTCACCTCGATCATCCC
>CAZSGR010000035.1:11270-19015 GCA_964606185.1 uncultured Eubacteriales bacterium | reverse complement strand
TTAAAATCAATCATTTAGCGTTCAATAGACCTTTCAAATGCAACTTGATATAATAGCGTGAACTCAAAGTGAATGGGCTTATATTTTTAAAGAACATGCACCATGAATAGAAATAAAGGATTTCTAATAGGTATTTTTATTCTGTTTTCAATATCTATAAAAGGAAGCGCTCAGGATACACACTACTGGACACATCAATACGGTACGCGTTCAACATTGCTTGGAGGGTTGGTCATAGGAAGTGTCCTGGACCTCAGCGGGACATATTACAATCCAGGTGGTTTGAGTTTAATCAAGGATCCTGAAACAATAATGGCTGCAAAAATTTTTCAGTATCCCAGCATAACGCTCAAAGGTTTTGCCGGAGGCGATGTTGACGTCAATTCTTCAAATTTGAGTCCAGCCCCCTCACTCGTTGCAGGGATGATAAAATTTAAATGGCTTGGAAAGCACTGGCTGGGGTATTCTGTATTGACGCGTCATGAGGTCAAACTCGGACTTTCGGGCTCAGTGATTGAATCAAGAGATGTGCTTATAGACTCTCCGGGTGAAGAAGACATCGCGACGGATTTTCGACTGAATGAAGACTTGAGTGAGCCCTGGTGGGGAATCACTTGGTCGTATAGAATCAATGAGAATTTCGGAATCGGTATCAGTCAATATGCGATATTTCGGAGCCACAGGGTGAATTTTCAAACACTTGCCGAGGCGCTCACAACTGATGGTGAAATCGCCATGACGATTTACAAAAGAGATTTCAATTATTCGAACTATCGCCTGCTGTGGAAGCTGGGTTTGGCCTTTGACTTTGATCGTATCACCCTGGGATTGACATTCACTACACCCAGCGTGAAACTCTATGGGAGCGGCAGCTCCGGAGTTAACGTCACTGTCGTGAGGCAGGACATCGACGGTGATGGCATTAACGATAATTATATGGCGACTGACTATCAATATGATTTGGACTCAAACTACCGCACTCCATTATCTCTGGGAATCGGAGTGACGTACAAATTTGAGAATTTCCGCCTGTATGGAAGTGCGGAATGGTTTTGCCGGGTAGATAAATATGAAGTATTAAGTGTGGAAGACTTCACTGTCCAGAGTACGGGTGAGAATTTGCCTAATAAAGTGACTCATGAACTCGGCAATATCTTGAATTTTGGTTTCGGAATGGAATACACTTTCAACCAGAATCTAAAAACATACTCCAGTTTCACCACGGATTTTTCAGCGAGAAAATCAGGTACGGAGACAAACCTGTCTGTCACGGATTGGAATATATATCATATTATGAGTGGAACCACTTTTAAGATCCTGCGTTACTCGCTCACCCTAGGGATAGGATATGCCTTTGGCAGACGTGAAACCATGGAAAGACTCGATCCTATTCCCGAAGATCTTCAAGAAAGGTTGCTCGGAACCGCCAGCCAATATGAATTCAATTACTCAAGCTTCAAGTTTCTCCTGGGATTTGCATTTTAGAATCGCGCTGCGCCCCTCCCAAAATCTTTACTTGTCTGTATAAAGTATGTGAGTTTGATTAAAATCCAATGGATAATCTTAAGTTCCTATTTTTCAAGAAGAAAAAACGCTCCCAATGAATTTGATTTTGAGCGGTTCATGATCCTCGTGAAGATTTGAATTGACAAGGAGAAATTGATAATTTAGGATAATCCTGATTTTAAGGCTTTATGGTTTACCGCTGGCAGGAGGCTTTGGGATGGCTAAGATGGATCAGAAACAAGAAAGAACATGGGGAATGCTCTGTCATCTATCGGCACTGGCCGCATTTATCTTTCCTCTCGGAAATATCTTCGGGCCACTCATCGTCTGGCTGGTCAAGAAAGACGAATCACCTTTTATCGATGACCAGGGGAAAGAATCCCTGAATTTTCAGATATCGTTCACAATCTACTGCATTTTTGCCGCTATCCTGACTGTGATATTCATCGGAATTATCTTGTTGATCGCTCTGGGGATAGCTTTTCTCATCCTGGTCATCATTGCATCGGTCAAAGCGAATGAGGGCGAGGAATTCCGGTATCCTTTTACCATAAGGCTTGTCCCATGAGATTTTTATCAGGGAAATAGCCGGCTCTGGATTCCTGCTTCAGGTTTTTTGCCATATTCATGCTGTCATCGTTGCGCTTTCTTCTTGCTTCACTTAGATACGAAAAGCTCATTCTATTCATCTATTGAGGAAAAAGGTCTATCCAGATTGTTCATGCGCTTAAATCTCAGTTGTGGATGTCGATTTTTGTGAATTTGAGTTTCCACTCGCTCAAAAGGGTGAGAGAAAATCACCCCGAGAATCACCGTATAAGGCTATTTACATTCAATACTGCTTTACTTATTCTTTGTTCATTGAAGGAGAAATATGTCCACAATTCAATTCCTTAATCACTCTCACTCTTTAAGCGAACTTGACAAGGAGTGAAATATTGACTATAAATTCACAAATTCATGAAATATACAAAAATGGAGGAATGAGAATGAAAAAAGCAAGCTCTTTGTTATCAAAATGGAAAGTCATATTCACACTGGCCATTTTTCTGTTTGCCGTCTCAAACGTCTTTGCCCAGGATGAAGGTGGAGACCTGGAAGAGACTTTACAACAGCTTTCAGAATCAGCGGCTCGAGGCTATATCACTCCTATAATTTCAGCCTTTGGTTCCAACCTGAATGGCGGATGGTTCCATAGCGCTCCCCCACCCACAAAGTTTGGTTTGAAGCTGGAGTTTGGCCTGGTGGGAATGGGAACACTTTTCCCTGAAGAACAGACTTACAGGCACTTCTCAACCAGTGGTTCCTTCCGCTTCAACCAGTCGCAGGCAACAGAGATCATCGTAAATAGTGGTTTGGTAGCGCAGGCGGAACTCATTGATGCGATCACTCAACAGGACTTCACTGTAGGAATTGAAGGAGCAACTGTCATCGGGTCTTCGGATGATACTATTCTAGTATCATTCGCCGGTGGTGATATCACTTTTGATACTATCCTAGGACCCCAAACAGAGACTCTTGCTCCCTATGTGATCGACTTGGGTATCGGAGGCCTCGGAGACTTTTTAGCCGACGTTTCATTCCTGCCCTTCGCAGCTCCTCAAGCGAGCATTGGCACAATTCTGGGAACCCGCGCGGTATTCCGCTACATACCTGCCGTCGACATTCCTCTTGTCGACATCACCGAGGATATCGGACAATTCAGTTGGTTCGGTTGGGGTGTGCAGCACAATCCAGGAGTATTTTTCCCGAATCCTCTTCCGCTTGATGTCTCGATCGGCTATTTCAAGCAAAATTTAAAGCTTGGAACTTTATTAGAAGCCGACACGACGGCTTACGGGTTGACCGTGAGTAAAACTCTCGGAGTTGGATTGTTTAACATCACTCCCTATGCAGGTTATTTGATCGAGAAATCCACCCTCCACTTTACGTATGATTTTACTCTGGATGCAGGAACTCTATACCAGCAGACCTTTCCTATTGACTTTGAATTAGAAGGAGAGAATAAAAGCCGTATCACCGTGGGTCTCAGTATGAAACTTCTAATGTTCAATATCAACGCGGATTACAATATGGGTAACTATAATTCTGTGACATTCGGGATTATGATCGGGATCTAAGGAACCGTCACGGCTGAAAAAGAGAGACTACATATTTCTTTGACAGAAAGGCAGGGGTTTGACGGTGAGCAAGCCCCTGCCATTATTTTTTCCCCTCTAATCCTCCCCTCGTATAACTTTTGTTTTTTATCTTAGCCTCTTCATTCAGATTTTCTTGTTTATCCACCCAGGAACATTTTTTTTGATTTTTTTTTTGAAATGGTGAATAGAGTGCTTGAGCCAGAGATGAGTACAAAATTTGTGAACAAGATTTGTGTTGTATATCTTATGAAGTTTTATTAAATTATCGAGTAGACAAGTCATTTATGGAGAAATAAGAATGGGAATACGCACACCGAAAAATAAAATAGGAACAGATGTTTTCAGACCTGCAAGAACAATATTTTTCCTGACCTTAGGATTCCTAGTCTTCTGGCCATCTTGCCAGAACGAAAAGGAACCCGGTGTTCAAGGTGAGCCAAAAAGGATTAAACCCGGGATCGAGGTTTTCATGGAAAAGCATCTGGACCTCGTTCAGGGGAAACGGGTGGGTTTGGTCACAAATCCGACAGGCGTCAGCAGCCGATTTGAGAGCAGTGTCGACCTTTTTTATAAAAACCGAAATATCAACCTTGTGGCTCTCTACGGCCCAGAGCATGGAGTCAGGGGAAACGCCCAAGCCGGAGAGTATGTTCCTTTTTATATGGATACAAGGTATGACCTGCCTGAATACAGCATCCCTGTGTTCAGCCTTTATGGGCAGTCGTTGAAGCCCGCTAAAGGGATGTTCAAAGACATCGATGAATACATGCGTTCCTTTGACACGGAAGACGTCGGAAAAATTCCGGAGCAATCGATGATCGAGAGCATAGATGTCCTGGTGTTCGACATTCAGGATGTGGGAACGAGAATTTACACCTATGTCGCAACCATGGCCTACTGCATGGAGGCGTGTGCTGAGATTGGTATTGATTTCATCGTTCTTGACAGGCCCAACCCGATTAATGGCGTAAACATGGAAGGGCCGCTGCTTGAATTTCCGGAATACAGCTCTTTTGTCGGGCTTTATCCTGTTCCGGTCAGACATGGAATGACGGTCGGAGAGCTCGCCAGTTTGTTTAACGACAAATTCTTAAAAAAGATGGCCAATCTGACTGTGATTCCCCTGGAAGGTTGGGAAAGGGAAATGTGGTACGATGAGACGTTGCTTCCCTGGGTGATTCCCTCACCCAACATGCCCTCACTCGCAACTGCCACTGTCTATCCCGGTCAGGTCTTCCTGGAGGGGACAAATGTTTCTGAGGGGAGGGGAACGACCAAACCATTCGAGCTGTTTGGAGCGCCCTGGATAGATGGCTGCAGGTTAGCAGAAGAGCTCAACGGATTAAGCCTTCCAGGCGTTAAATTCCGGGAAGCCTGGTTTACGCCGACTTTTTCAAAGTATAAGGAAGAACTCTGCGGCGGAGCTCAGATCCATGTCGTAGATAGGGCAGCATACAGATCATTCGACACGTCTCTCTTTATCATAAGGGCAATCATGGATATCTACCCCGGCAGTTTCACCTTCCACGAGGAATACTTCGATAAAATCATGGGCACATCAAGAATAAGAAGGGCTCTGGAAAATGGAGTGACTGTTGAAGACATCATAAAAGGCTATGAAAAGGAGCTTCATAATTTTTCACAGTTGAGGAAGCCTTTTTTGCTGTATTAAGAGAAAGAGAGCTTCTGTTAAAGTTGCTCCACAATACATAAGTGTATATAAATAAAAAGAGGGGAGGTGCAGAGGTGAAGGTTTATTTAGTTCAACATGGCCTGTCCATGCCCGGGGAGATGGACCCTGAGAAGGTACTCAGCCCGGAAGGCAATAAGCAGTCCCGAAATATGGCAGAATTTTTAAAGAAGAAAAACATTCGAGTTGATTCCATCTGGCACAGTCCAAAAAAGAGAGCGATTCAAACAGCTCATATCATGGCTGAGATTATTGCCTGCCCTGAAACTCAAGAAAGAAAGGGTCTCAATCCGCTGGACCCGGTTGGGAACCTTCCCGGAGAAATCAAATCCTTGAATAAGGACCTGATGATCGTCGGGCATCTGCCGTTTTTACAGAAATTGGCTTCATTCCTTTTGAGCGAGACAGAGGATAATCAGTTTATTTCTATCAGGAATTCAGGAGTCATTTGTCTGGAATACATAGATTCCTGGAAGCTTTTATGGACTGTCGTTCCTGAGTTATTGGAAAAGGAGAGAGAGCCAACTGAATTTGACAGCTCGAAGTTCGGCTGTTAGTCGATGTGTTTTAGTCGCAAGAAGAGGAATGAATAACTCTAACTCAGGTCACGTATACGGACTTCGATGCCTTTGACTCCCTTCATCAGCTTGACAATCTTAGATGTGTCAGTCCGGCCGTAATGATAGGGATAAAGGATTTTTGGCTTGAAGGCCTTGGCCGCGTCAGCCACCATCTCCGGTGACATCGTGTAGGGGAGGTTCATCGGTAAAAAAGCAATATCAATATCTTTCAGAGCTTTCATCTCCGGAATGTTCTCTGTATCGCCAGCCACATACACTCTCTTGTTGCCGAAGGTGATGATGTAGCCGTTGCCGTCACCTTTTGGATGGTAGGGCATGTTTTCTCGCCTCATGTGTACGATGTTGTAGGCAGGGACAGCCTCGATTTTCAAGCCCATGACGGTTTTGAGGTCACCGTTTTTCATGATTATGCCGCCATCCACTTTCTCGGTACATTTTTTAGTTAAGACGATTTCTGTATTGTCTTTTCTGATCATGGAGATGACATCAGGATCAAGGTGGTCTCCATGTTCATGGGTGATGAGGATGAGGTCGGCCTTCGGAAGTTGGGAATAATCGGCAACCCGCTTGTAAGGATCAACATGGATGATTTTCCCCTCAAAAGTAAACATCAACGTTCCATGTCCAATAAACGTGATCTTCAGATCACCGTTGGAGGTTTGGAAGATGTCTGAAGAAAATTCCTTTTGGGCTGTCGCTGGAAGAGCAAATCCTATCATTAAAAGAGCACCCAGGATTAAGAATTTACGCATCATAACCCTCCTTTATTCGAATACTGTTTACAAAGTACTCTTCTTCAGTGTAAAGATGTTTGATCGGGAGGTCAAGCACTCAGGATTTCATGTGCATGGGCCAGCTTTTCTTTGACTTTCAGGCTGTAGGGACAGGCAGCCTCGCAGTACCCGGAACAGGTTGAACAGTTGAGAGGCTTCTTGCTCTCTTCCAGTTCCCCATAATACCGCATGGCTTCTTTTTCCATCCGGTAATCCTCGAAGTACATTTTAAAGCGGAGCACATCGTTAATGGCCACATTCTGAGGACAGGAGGCCAGACATTCCTGGCAGCTAACTCTACAGTATTGATCCTTAGTTTGACGCTGATACTCTGCGATCACTTTTAAATCCGCTCTATTCAGTGGTTTTCCAGAAGTGTAGACGTATTCCTCCACATGGGAGTAACTGCTCATGGTCGGGATACAGGTGTTAATATTCGAATTGCTGAGAACCCAGCGCAGGGCTGCCTGCGGATAACTCACGTCCTGGCTGATGAGTGATTTCAGGTTACCGTGTTTTCCTCCGGCAAAGACTTTCATGGCCACTGTGCCTATTCCTTTCTGATGGACCGGACCGAGAAGGGATTCAATGGCTTCGCCCTCATCGTGGTTATAGATAAAAAGAACAACCTGGCCGAAATCATTATTAAGGACTTGCTTTAATGTTAATTTGGCATTATGTGTGGAGAATCCCGTGAATCGGACTTTCCCGTCTTTTTTGAGCTGAGCATAAGCGGCCTGGATCTCTTCATTCTCCAGCAAGGTAAGATCACTGATACCATGGACCATGGCAATATCTATGTAATCACTCTGCAGACGCTTTAAGCTTTCCTCGACTCTTTTGATGATTTCTTCTCTTTTGACCTTGGGATTCAAACCATGCTTTGTCGTGATCGTGACTTTATCTCTCACATCTTTAAGAGCTTGTCCGATGAATGATTCACTCTTGGTGCGCATATAGCTTTCGGCTGTATCGAAGTAAGTCACTCCCACGTCATAGGCATACCTGAGAACATTCGGTTCGAAGAAAGAGATGGCACCGCAACTCACATCGG
>CAZSGR010000035.1:0-11170 GCA_964606185.1 uncultured Eubacteriales bacterium | reverse complement strand
GCATACCTGAGAACATTCGGTTCGAAGAAAGAGATGGCACCGCAACTCACATCGGGCACCTTGATTCCTGTATTTCCAAGATTATTATATTTCTGGATTTTTATTGAAGAGGAATCGCCTTGCGCAAGACCTGAATTCCTCGGACTCGCTTTGATGTTTTTTGAAAGGCCAAAGCCTAATACGCCTGAAGTAAAGGCTGCCATAAAGTTTCGACGGTTTATCTTCGCCATGATTTCCTCCTTTTCATAAATTCATTTTTTTTTGATTCGGATAGGCAATAGAGTATCCAATTGTTCAGCCAATCCTGAAAATTCTGGAGATATCAAATAAATGAGATAATTTTCCCCTCTGCGGTTCGGCACCATGAATTTGGCTCCAGGACCGAGTGAGCTTCTGGGCGGGAATGATTCACGAAAGCCGATTTCCACCTCTGTATCAGCTATCTGCAGAATCAGTTTGTCCTCCGCCTTGAATCCGGCTTTCTGTATGCATACTTCTGTCCAGTTTGTGCCAATCGTGAGTATGTTTCGTCGAAAGCTTGATTGGACAATGTTTCCTTTTAAAGAACCCTGACCGATCTCCACCTCTCCCACATTGACATCGAGCTTGGAAAAGAAGCCTTCCTCTAAAGGCTGGTTGATTTTCACATCAGAAATCTCGACGCTTCTTCCTCTTATTCCCACCTGAGAAGCGAACCATGAAGAGGGAATCTTCACTCCTTCTATTTCCTGATAAGGGCCGAAGTCGTGGTTCTCTTCATGCTTGTTCTGCTCTTCATCATAACCTTTCAGCACCAGGCGTTTGAGCAGGTAATCTTCAGAATCGAGATAAAACTCAGCCTCCAAATTGCCTAAGTTTGTTGAGAGCATGTAGAGTTTTTTCGGTCCAAAACTTTTAAGTCCGTGATACTTCAGCTGCTTACTAAAATGGCTAAGTGTGAATAGACCAGCCCTTAGGCGGGCCAGGCATTGATAAATGTATTTCTGGAGCCCTGAATATTCAGAAATATTGTTGAAACAGTTTCTTTGCGCCTTATCCTTCCCGATAAGTATAACTTCAGTGATGATCGGCGCTTGGCCATCGGTTAGCTTCATCAAACCATCCGTGGATAGATAGTAAGCGGTCGGGCCGAAACGGAAAGAGTAGTTTTGAATCCTCGATAAATTTTCTTTGCCTCCTGCGGCCAGGATGTTTTGCTCGACGATTTTATCAACCTGTGAGCCAAAAAGGAGAACTGATCCGGAGAGGATTAAAAAACAAACAGTGTGAAAAATCCATCGATGTTTGACCATCCCTACCTCCTCCATAAATTTTATAAGGAATTATTCTAAAAGATATAAATCTTTTCTTCAAGATAAATCTGAATTCTTTATGTATAAAAAACATTCGGCCTCCTCATTATTGAGCAGGCGCCTTATCAGTTTCGGGAAAGATAAGGGCTTCAGATAGGCGAGCAGAACGATTGAAGATATTGAGAGCGAAAAACATTTTTAAACTACTCTCTCGGAGTTTTCGGATGTCTGAAGTAAATAGGCTGACGAGTCCAGAGAAGCATCTTAACTTCCGTGCTGTAAAAAAGCTAGAGATAAAGATCAGGCTGAGTGTTGAGAAAACCGTTTGCTCCGGCTTTTGGATTTAAAAAACACGCCTCTTTTGCCCCAGCGAGGCAAAAGAGGCTCGGTTTCAGGCTTCGCTCTCCTCTCCTGCGGAGAGGAACCGTGCCCGCTTCGCCTTCAAACGGATTTTTTCACCCATAAGCCTTCGCAGAATAGGGGAACTGATTTCGCTGGGGCAAAGGCTGCGTGTTTTCAATGCACTCAGTCTGATCTATAGCTCATCCTGCTAGCACAGATGTGGAGATTTTTTCCTATTCCAGAAATAGTTTCAAACCTATCAGTTGAATGTGCTATAATACTCCGTTTTTAGAGAAACAGGAATGAGGAGAGCACTATGCTGTTTATCGATGTTAAAGGGAGAAAAATAGAAGTCAACGAAGAAGGCTTCCTAGTCAATCACGAAGAATGGGCCAAGGATGTTGCCCAAGCTCTGGCTAAAGAAGAGGAAGGTATTGAAGAGTTGACTGATGACCATTGGGCCGTCATTAACATTATCCGTGATTATTACCTTGAAAAAAACTTGGCTCCGATGGTCAGAAAGATCTGTAAAACGACTGGCTTTCAACTCAGATACATCTATGAACTTTTTCCTTCAGGACCGGCCAAAGGCGCCTGCAAGGTTGCCGGTCTTCCCAAACCCGATGGATGTGTGTAGAAGAGGAGATTCTATATGCTTTTTTTCCTGAAGGTCGGGGTTCTTCTCGCCTCTCTCTTTGCCTTTGTCTCTCTTTCCGTTCTTGTCTTCAGAACCTTTTCATTCGGCAAGAGCCGTCTTCACTCTGAACCGTGCAGTAAAGGCGGGAAGGGAGTCCTCTATGTCCTTGGCAGGGGAATGATGCCCTGGGAGAAGGAGAGCGCAAGAAAGCATCTTCCGACTTATGTGGGGGGTATGGCGTATCATACGGGAATATTCGCAGCCCTCGCTTATCTGTTTTGTCTTCTCTTTTCTATAGAATTTTCCGCATCTCTTGTCTCTGTTTTAAGGTGGGGAGTTGCCATCGGATTTCTCAGCGGAATGGCGCTCTTCTTGAAGAGAATCCTCCTTCCTGTGATAAGGAAAATCAGCTGTCCTGATGATTTTGCCGCAAACCTTCTCGTCGATATTTTTCTGGCCTTCACCTTTGTCCGGACATATTCAGAAAGTTTTACCTCTTTCTATTATCTGGCTGCTATAGTGATGCTCCTCTACATTCCGGTGGGGAAGATTCGTCACTGTTTCTTCTTTTTTTACGCGAAAATGCTTTTCGGGAATTTTTACGGCAGGAGAGGAGTCCTGCCTTTGGGAACCCACAAGGATTGAAACATGAGTGAGAACACCGGAAAGAGAGATCCCATTGAAGAGAAGATCAAAAAGCTGAAGGCTGAAGATTTTGAGAAGGCTCTCAAAGTTTTTAGTGAGAAATTGAATAATGAATATGTGACTTATCTCAATTCTTGCGTTCACTGCGGTCTATGCGCTGACTCCTGCCACTATTATTTGAGTCAGAAAGATATCCAATCTCTCCCTGCCTACAAATTGAGCTTGGCGACAAAGGTTTTCAAGAAATATTGGAGTTTTATGGGAAGGAAGGTCTCCTGGTGGGCAGGAGCGAAGAGACTGGATCATGAAATGGTGAGGGAATGGGTGGACTCGCTTTTTGGGCGGTGCACTCTATGCGGGAGATGTTCCCTGAATTGCACTGTCGGGATAAACATTCATTATCTCATTCGCGCAGCGAGAAGTGCTCTGGTTTCACTCGGGCTCGTCCCGCCGGGGCTCCAATCGACCGTCGATACAGCTCTTGATAAAGGGAACAATATGGGCATTCTCAAGGAAGACTGGGTCGAAACAGTAAAGTGGTTAGAAGAAGAGCTGCAGGAAGAAGTTGGGGATAAAAAGGCTCGTCTTCCGTTGGATGAAAAGGGAGCCAGGCTTTTTTACACGGTCAATCCCCGGGAACCAATGTTCTTCCCCCTCTCTATCGTTGCCGCAGGAAAAATTTTCTACGCTGCGGGGGAGAGCTGGACTTTTTCCAGCGACAACTATGATGTGACTAATTACGGTCTTTACAGCGGAGACGATGAAGCAGCGGGGATTATGTCTCAGAGGCTCGTGGACTCAAGGAATAAGTTAAGATGTGAAACACTGGTTCTTGCTGAGTGCGGTCATGGCTTCAATTCGAACAGATGGGAAGCACCAGAATGGTTAAGCAAGAAATATGGTTTTGAGGTGAGAAGCATTTTGGAGATTATTGCGGGATACATCAGGGAAGGAAGCATCCAGCTTGATCCTTCGCAAAACCCAGACCCGGTCACCCTGCACGATCCGTGTAACCTCGTGCGGCTGGGTGGGATAGTGGAAGAACAGCGGTTTATTCTGAAACACGCCGCCTCTCATTTTGTGGAGATGCAGCCTAACCGGGAGAAAAATTATTGCTGTGGGGGAGGGGGAGGTCAGTTGGCTATGACGCGTTTCGCCCAGAGGCGTCTTGAAGCAGGCAAGATCAAGGCTGACCAGATCAGGTCAACAGGAGCGAAGATTGTCGCCACTCCCTGCCATAACTGCATCGATCAGCTCATAGAGCTCAACAAGCATTACAAACTGGACATTAAGGTCAAAACGGTTAGTGAAATCGTTGCGGACGCTCTGGTCTTAAAAAAAGGGGAAAAAAGATAAACCCGGGTTGGTGTTGAGAAATGCTCGTGATGCTTTTGGAATATCAAAAAAATGCATTGTACTCAGTGAGTTGTACATCCTGAGAATTGAAACAGATTCATGATATTGACTGCGGCTTGAAGCGGTATACAGACATTTTTATTTTTTAGATTTTTTGCTGAATTCAGCTATTTCTTTGACGGCTTTGACCGCTGTTTGGATCTCTTCTTCTGTGTTAAACGGACCGATCCCGAATCTAACCGCCCCATGAATCTTAGCTGTACCGATTTGTTCATGGACGAGCGGGGCGCAGTGAAGACCGCTGCGGCTGGCTATGTTGTAATCGACATCAAGCATTGTGGATGTATTCATCGCCTCTAATCCTTCAATATTGAACGGGAAAATGCTGATGTGGTCTGTCAAGTCTTCCTGGCAGTAGATTGTCACTCCGTCAATATTTATCAGGTCGTCCCTGAGCAGAGTAGTCAGTCTCATTTCATGCGCATGGATATTGTCTAATCCTTTTTTTTCAATCCAACTTAAACCGGCATGGAGGCCAGCCACTCCTAAGACGTTCAATGTCCCGTATTCAAGCCTGTAGGGGTACTCGTCGAGATGAGTGCGCACGGCTGAGCGAACACCGGTTCCTCCAGCCCGAGTATGCCGGATTTCAATCCCTTCCCTGACATACAGGCCGCCTATTCCTGTGGGGCCGAGAAGAGACTTGTGGCCCGTGAAAGCAACCACATCCACGTTCATTTCCTCGATGTCGATAGGGATTTTCCCGGCAGATTGGGAGACATCAATGGCAAAAGGAATTTCCTTTTCTCTGCAGTGCTTTCCGATTTCTTTTAAGGGTTGAATTGTTCCGATGACATTCGAGGCGTGATTAACGATGACCAGTTTGGTATTTTTCTTGAATTTCTTCGGAAACTCATCGGGATCGACAAATCCTTTGCTGTTAAAGGGGATGTGATCGACTTCCACACCGTTATACTTAAACATGTGATACAGAGGCCTGAGTACGGAATTGTGCTCCAAAGTTGTCGTCACAGCATGGTCACCTGGCTGGAGCATCCCGTTGATGATGATATTCAAAGCATCCGTGGAGTTATACGAGAAACACAGTCTGTCGGGATTTTTTCCGTTGAAAAATTCAATCATTTTCTTTCTCGTATCCTCCACGAGTTCACCGGTTTCCATGCACAGGTCGTATCCGGAACGGCCAGGATTCACACCAGAATTCCTGTAAAAACTATCCATAAACGTGTAGACTTCTTCAGGTTTTGGAAAAGAAGTGGCTCCGTTGTCGAGAAAAATGAGTTTATCCATGCAATCCTCTCCAATCTTCCGGTATTTCTCTATTTTTGTGGAAATAGTTTGAAATAAAAATTTTATATATTTTCAGGGGAAAATCAAAGGATTTTTTTTTAAAAAATTGACAGAATTCAGGACTTGGAATAAAATGGGTATTCAACTTCGTCCGGATATTATGCGCTTTTGGCAATCATTCATGAGAAGGCCTCCTAGAATATTCGTGTTCTTCATTGGCTTATCCTTTCTTTTTTCAGTTTGGGCCTGCGTTCCTTCTGCGAAGAAATTCGATCTTGTGATACAAAACGGTTTCATCATCGATGGGACTGGAAATCCCTGGTTTAAAGCCGATATCGGTATTCAAGGAGGTCAAATTGCCAGGATCGGGTCTATAGATGGTAAACAGGCAAAGAAGATTATTGACACACAGGGTTTAATCGTCAGCCCCGGGTTCATCGATATCCACACCCATTGTGACCGGGGGATCGTGAGGATTCCAACTGTTGATAACTATATCTATCAAGGAGTCACTTCTGTTATCGGTGGAAACTGCGGCGGGCATCCTTTTCCCCTGAAGGAGCTTTTCAAAAAAATCGAGGATAAAGGAATAGCTCTCAACTTTGGCTGTCTCATCGGTCATAACACCATCAGACGGGAAGTGATGGGAATGAAGATGGAAGCTCCTTCCGGAGAGGAGATGGAAAGCATGAAATCCCTGATTCAGCAGGAGATGGAAGCCGGTGCATTGGGATTCTCGACAGGGCTGTCTTATCTTCCGGGCGCGTATTCGGAAAAAGAAGAGCTTGTGGAGCTTGCCTCTGTGATAACAGATTTTGGGGGAATCTATGCCACTCATCTCAGAGATCAGGGGCTTCTTATAACAGAAGCGATTGAAGAAGCCATCGAGATTGGCGAGACAAATAACATCCCGGTTCAAATATCTCACATAAAGCTGGCTGATGATGCTGTCTGGTATGAGCTTGAAAGAATAACCGGACCGGTTGAAAATGCCCGGAAAAGAGGCGTTGAAGTGACTCTTGATCAATACCCTTATACAGCGACCAGTTCCGGTTTTGGCAGCAGTTTTCCTTCCTGGGCGTTTGAAGGGGGGAATAAAAACTTTTTGAAGAGATTAGAAAATGAAGAAGATTACGCAAAAATCAAATCTTACATCATAAAAAGAAGACTGATTTCAACAAAAGGAATAAACAAGCCAGAGACAATATACATCGCCAATTCAGAGAAATTTCCGGAATATGTCGGGAAAAACCTCCAGGAGATTCTTCTTTCACAGGGGAAAAAACCAACTATTGAAAACACGGCCGATTTAATCATCGAAATCCAGAAGAATGGAGGAGCATCGGGAGTGTTTTTTCAGATGAATGAGAAGGATGTTGAGGATTTAATGTGTCTTCCCTATAACATGCATGCTTCTGATGGGGCAGTCCAGGCGAAAGGAGATGGCGTTCCTCATCCGAGAAACTACGGCACTTTCCCCAGAGTGATTTCCCATTATGTGAGAAAACAAGGAGTTATCTCTCTGGAAGAGGCTATCCGAAAGATGACTTCTCTACCAGCTCAGACTTTCAGGCTCAGAGAGAGGGGAATGATACAAGAGGGATTCTATGCAGATATAACCATTTTCGATAAAGACAAGTTTGAGGATAGAGCGACATTTTCAGCACCTCATCAATACAGCCAAGGTCTCCATTATGTAATCGTTAACGGAGAACTGGTGGTTGAGAATGGAGAGCACACTGGAAAATTTCCCGGGATGATTCTCTACAGGAGGGAAAAATGATCATTAAGAAAAATGCGGACGTGCCGGAAGCTTCAGTAGGGGAGGAAGAAGTCAAAAACGTTCTCCGAAGGATTCTTATCGGCCCTGAGGATGGCTCTCATAACATCATCATGAGGCATTTCACGGTTCTCCCTGAAGGTCACACTCCTTTTCACAACCATGACCACGAACATGTTGTGAAAATTGAAAAAGGCAAGGGGATTGTCGTTCGAGAGACGGGCGAGGAAATCCAGGTCTCCCAGGGACAAAGCCTTCTCATTGAAGGAAACGAGAAACACCAGTTTAAAAATCCTTTTCCTGAGCCCTTCGAATTTTTATGTATCATCCTCAATCCTGAAAAGGTGAGTTAGATAGAATATGATTCCGTCAGGCTGAGCGATGCAGGCAAACACAAACAAAGCGATCGAGTTTCTCCTGGCCAGAGGGAATCTGCCCATTCTTTACTGGCTGAAAAAAGACATACTCGAAGTTCCTGTGGACAGGGAACACAAAAACTTACAGAAATTTGCCGCCCGCATCAGGATTATAAAAAGCCAAAGGTCCAACGGAGGCTGGTGCAGGAGGAAATACGAAGGCGATCCACGCTGGGAAAAAACTTACTTTATTGTAGAGACGTTACGGAACGTGCTCAAGTTACACAACTTCGGATGTTCATATGAAGATGAAGAATTGAAGAAGGCGGTTAAATTCATGTTCTCCACTCAGACCAAAACAGGAGATTTTCGGGGAGCCTACTTGAATGAATTTGCTCCGACGTATCATGCCTTGACTCTTGAAACCTTGTGTCTGTACGGACTGGATAAAGACGAAAGGACTCAAAAAGGATTCAGATGGATCATTAAAAACAGACAGAATGATGGAGGATGGGTTATCCCTTATCGAACTATTGACCAAGAAGAACTCAAGAGCCGTTACAATTTTGAGGCTCAATCTAAACTTGAGCCCATCAAGCCGGATAGATCGCAGCCTTTTTCCCATCTTGTGACGGGTATGGTGCTTCGTGCTCTTGCCGCCTCTCCGACCTGGAGAAAGAGTAAAGAAGCCTGGAAAGCTGGAGAGCTTTTATTGAGCCGCTTTTTCCAAGAAGACAAATATGATGACAGATGGTTGCCTTCATATTGGGAAGAAATCACCTATCCTTTTTGGGCGACCGATATCCTCAGCAGCCTTGATTCTCTGTCCACGATCGGCTTTCCAGCAGATAATGGAAAAATCAAGGGTGCCCTCGATTGGCTGATAAGCAAACAGGCCAAACAGGGGTATTGGGAGGCAGGGAATAAAAAGACAACCCTGGAAGATCATCTTTGGGTTACATTCGCGGCTTTAAGGGTGTTGAAGAAGTTCGGGCTGTTTGAGATTTGAGCTTTCGCTCTCATCCCCTTTTCAATGGATATGCTCGATTATGCGTTCTTCCATGTCTCTAATGACTGTGAGAAGACGGGCTCGTGTGAGATAGAGAGCCTGGTTCAATTTTTGCTCTTCCTTGGGATTCTCATGCTTTAAAACGATATTCGTGAATGAACTGTTTTTTTCAAAACAATTCATTATATTTGTTACGAGTTTCTTCAGTGATTCTGAGTCAAATTCTTTTTTGGCCACGATAGTCTTCGATTCATCATGATAATGAGAAAAGACATTGGCCCATTCACTATTTTCTCCGGCTCTCAAAAGGACGACGAGTTCGTTAAGAACAAGAGCAAGCTCTTCGACTCGCCATTTTTCGACTTTTTGCATGGCAGGTTAATAATGACAAAATTGCCAGGAAAAATCGAGTGAAATATTGGAACAAGATGATTATGATGCTATCATGAATATTTCTTGGGACTGGATACCATGAGATATTCCTTGTGTTTGGGCAGCAATCTTGGTGACAGAGAAAAAAACCTCGAACAGGCCCATTCTTTACTGAAAGAAGAGGGGATTAGAATTATTCAATTATCCTCAGTTTATGAGACCCAGCCCGTGGATCTTCACTCCCAGCCCTGGTTTTACAATCAAGTTATAGAGATCGAAACAGGGATTGCCCCTCCGGGCTTACTGAATCTGATTAAACGAATCGAAAAACTTATGGGAAGAAATACTCTGATTCAAAAAGGGCCTCGAGTTATTGACATTGATATTCTTCTGGCTGAGGATAAGATTATCCACACTAAGGAATTGAGCATTCCTCATCCGAGGCTAGATAAAAGAAATTTCGTGCTTATTCCTTTTGCGGAGATATCTCCTCAAACAGTGCATCCACTCCTCAAAGAGAACATTCAGACTCTTCTGGTGAGATCAAGTGACCGTTTGACTGTGAAGCCGGTTAAAAAAACGCATTTGCAGTTGCCGTGATTTCTCTTGGCATTAACCTTATCGTTGCTGATACCCGCAAGGTTGGAATCAAGACATATCAAGCCATCAATATAAAATCGAATTCCAATGAACCTCTTTTCAGGACTTGATTCCGGACAATCTTTACTGCATTTAATCGAGAAAAGAAGAAAAAAAATTGCATTATACCTCAAGAACGTTTATCATAATTATTCATATTTGTTTTAGATTCGATGCAAAAATATATTTTTGTTATCTTCATATTTTTACTCTCAACCATTCAAGCTTTGGCCACTGAGGTCAAGGGGAAAGTCTTGAACCTCGGGGGAAATCCAGTGGCTCAGGCGGAGGTCCTTCATCGTTCGAGTGGTGTCAAATCTTTAACAGATGCGGAAGGCCTCTTCACTCTCATCGTTCCGGATGACACCAGAATACGCCTCGAAATCAATCATCCGGACTATGTCGAGCAAGAAGTCATTCTCACAGAGAGAGACCTTTGGAAGCGGATTGTCATCACGCTTATTCCCTACATTGTGCAGAGGGAAGAAGTGGTGGTGACAGCCATGAGGCATCCTGAGTCTTCTGCAAGCGTACCAGCAGCTGAAACGGTTGTCCTTCATGAAAACTTAGAAGAAGAGATGGCGTCGAACATCACAGAAGGAATTTCGTCCATGCCCGGGGTATCCAGTATGGGTGCGGGAGGCTTTTCCTTGGTTCCTAACATTCGAGGCTTAGCCAGACGGAGAGTGTTGATTTTAATAGATAATGCCCGGGTAACGAGCGACAGGCGCACTGGGCCGAATGCCTCATTTATTGACCCTAAAGATATTGAAAGGATCGAGGTTTTGCGCAGTCCTTCTTCGGTTCTTTATGGTTCCGATGCCATAGGCGGAGTTATCCACATTCTCACCAAGAAGCCGCCTCTTCAGGATGGCCTCGAAGGAAGAATAAACGCGAAATACGGAACCATAAACCAGGAAAAAGGAGGAGGTATTACGCTTGAAGGGAGCCGGAAGAATACAGGATTTTACCTCTCCTTTCAGGCGAATGATACGGAGAATTATTCTTCTCCATCAGCAGAGATTCTTCAATCCCAGTTCACTCAGGGGACTCTCATCGGCAAAATCTCTCATGTGACTGATAAAAGGGAAGTCTTTTTAAGTTTTTTCGGCTCGAGAGGACATGACATCGGAAAAGCCAATCAGCTGAGTTTGACACAGCCAACATGGTACCCTAAAGAAAACCAGAATTATTTCGAAATTCAGTGGAATGAGAAAGGACTTGGGAAGGAAGGGGTGCTGGCATTTCAAGCTTACCTTAATCCCAACTTTCTCGAGACAGTAAAAGAGAGACGGGATGAAGCCACAGGAGATAAAACTGAGGAATCCTACAGTAAGATTCAAAGCCTGAATTTCGGTACTCATCTTTCTTATCGGAAAAAAATTGGCGAGCATTTTCGGCTGTCCGGCGGCCTGGATTTTTACGGCCGGT
>CAZSGR010000034.1:2477-19202 GCA_964606185.1 uncultured Eubacteriales bacterium | reverse complement strand
AGGTTCTTTATCCTCTGTGGCATCTGTTCTCTTTGTTGCCTCTTTTTCCTTTGCAGTCGCTTTTTCCTCTATGCTTTCCTTATCAGGAGTCTCTGTCTCAGCCGTTTCGCCTTTAACAGCTCTCTCTCCCTGAGAAACCTCTCTTTCTTTTTCCACCGAAACGGCCTTCTTGTTTCGACGGGTGCTTTTTTTCGGCTCTTTTTTCACCGTCAAGTAACGCAAGATGGCTTCTGATTGTTTGAAGCGTCTTTCTAGTTCAAATGGAATATCCGAATTCCCCTCATAAAGAAAAAAGACGTAGAATGCTTCTTCAAATTTCTTGATGGGGTAAGCTAATTTTCTCTTTCCCCATCTATCCTCATTGATCATTTTCCCCTTCTTTGTAGAAACAACCTCAACCATTTGCGCTATGATTTTTTCAGTCTCTTCTTCTTCTAAGTTTGGGGAAAGGAGAAATGTTGTTTCGTATTGTGTCATCGACACCTCCTTATGGATTCACAGCTCCTTCTTCTTGAAGAAGGAACAAGGAGCTTTTCTTCTTCAATTTTTAACCAGCGGTGGCTTTTCCTCTCTGATTATATATATTCATGGCTGCCTCCACTCTGCCGTCCAGAATCATCTCCAGGGCTTCCCTGGCGTTTTTCAGGCTCTCTTCCAGAAGTACGCCCTCTGTCTCATCAAAACAAGAGAGCACATATTCAACCGCATCTTCTCCGGCAGGCAGAGGCCCTATGCCAATTCTCATTCTCGGAAATTGTGTTGTTTCTATTTCTTGAACGATAGATCTCATTCCTTTATGGGTTCCTGCGCTTCCTCTCTTTCTGACCCTGATTTCTCCCAACGGGATATCCAGATCATCATACACAACAAGAAGCTGCTCGGGCTGAATGTTCCTTCCTTCCATAATTTGCTTCACGGCCACTCCGCTGTTGTTCATATAGGTCTGAGGAAGCACCAGCATGATCCTTTCATTCTCTTTTTCAACCTCAGCAATTTTCGAAGAAAACCTTCTCTTCCTCAGCTTTGTTTCCCATGACTTGGCCACACGTCTCACAAAAGTGAACCCGACATTATGCCTGGTTCCAGAATAGCGTCTTCCAGGATTCCCCAACCCAACAACGGCCCACAAACACTACTCCTTCTTTTTTTCTTCCTCTTTCTGCTCTTCTGTCACTTCTTCTTCTGGTTTCTCCCTTTTGATGACTTCGGGCTCTTCCTCTTCGCCAATCACTTCTTCCTCTTCCTCTTCAACCTCTATTTCTTCTTCCTTGGTCGGAACCTCGATATGGACCAATATCGTATCAGGCTCGCTTATCAACGTAATCTCACCGGGAACAACGACATCCCCGACTTTCAAGGACTGGCGGAGATGGAGTCCGCTTATATCTACCTCAATATGCTCAGGAATGTCTTTGGGAAGACATTCTATCTCGATTTCTCGTGTGACGAAGTCAACAAATCCTCCTTCTGTCTTGACGCCTACCGCGTCTCCCACTGGTGCCACTGGAACAGATACTCGAACGACCTTGTCCATGGCGATATGAACCAAATCCGCATGAAGAATCTCATCTGTAACAGGATTCCTCTGCAGCTCCTTTATCATTGCATTCCTTGTCTCTGAATTATACGAGACTTCAAAAACAGTATTCTCGCCCGTTTCAGTTTTTAAAATCTGAAAGAGATCCTTCTTTTCCAGAGCTAAAGGTACATTGTCATACTCTGCCCCATAGAGAATGACGGGGATCATCCCGCTTCTTCTCAAACGACGCGAGGCATTCTTGCCAAAAACATCTCTTTTATCGCCTTTTATCTTAAAATTCATCTTTTCTTCCTCCTCAAACAAACAAAGAGCTCACAGAATATCCCTTGTTGATCCTCCGGATGGCCTCTCCAAAAAGAGGGGCAACGGAGAGGCATACGAATTTATCTGACGATTTCGCATTTTCTTTCAAAGGAATCGTGTTTGTTACGATCAGTTTTTCTAACTCTGAATTATTAATTTTTTCAACAGCCTGTCCGGATAAAATAGCATGGCTGCACGCAGCAAAGACTTTTTTTGCGCCTTCTCTTTTGATGGCCTCAACAGTATGAACAAGAGTGCCCCCTGTGTCGACCATATCATCCAGTATAACCACATCACATCCTTTGACATCTCCTATGACATGAAGAATTTTAGCCTCGTTCGGAGCCGGCCTTCGTTTATCTATGATCGCCAGCTCGGCAGACATTCTCTTGGC
The DNA here is from genome assembly GCA_964606185.1 of uncultured Eubacteriales bacterium. Classification (GTDB taxonomy): domain Bacteria; phylum Acidobacteriota; class Aminicenantia; order Aminicenantales; family Aminicenantaceae; genus SOIA01. The sequence continues at coordinate 16,965 of CAZSGR010000034.1, read as the reverse complement.
AAAGACCCTGGCTCTCCCCACGCCTCCCGCATCAGGAGAAACCACGGTAAAATCTTCAAGCTCCAGGTTCTGCATGTAGTTGGCTAATACGGGAGCCGCTCTCAGGTTGTCAACAGGCACAGAGAAAAATCCTTGAATCTGGGGCGAATGAAGGTCCATGGTCAGAACCCTAGTGGCCCCGGCAGCTTCCAGCAAGTCAGCCATCAGCCGCGCCGTTAAAGGAACCCTCGGTCGATCCTTCCAGTCCTGACGTGCATAGCAATAATAGGGGATAACAGCGGTAATCCTCTCAGCCGAGGCCCGTTTGAAGGCATCTATCATGATAAGGAGTTCCATCGTGTGAAAGTTCGCGTCGTTAGTCCCGGATTGGATGATATACACGTCCTCTCCACGGACATTTTCATCGATATAAAAATGAATCTCCCCATCACTGAACTGTTCAAGGACGCATTTTCCCAACTCGATCTTTAAAAAGTCCGCCATTTCTTTCGCTAAAGAAGGATTAGAAGACCCTGAGAATATTTTCATCGTATTTTCTGTTTTCATTCCTTCTCCTCTCATGAGGGAGATCACCTTTCGTCTTTGGCTGGGGCGGGAGGATTCGAACCTCCGAATGGCGGCTCCAAAGGCCGCTGCCTTACCGCTTGGCTACACCCCAGGCTGAATATTCTTCCGGTATCGCTCTCGAGACAACGTCTCAACGAGAAGCGAGGGAAAACTCTTTTCGATTTCGCTCAAGGCTTTTTCTGCCTTCTTTCTATCCGAAAACAGCCCGAATAAAGCGGAACCCGTCCCACTGACTAAGGACAACTCTGATCCGTGGCTCTGGAAAAGGCTCTTAATGGCTCTGAGCTGAGGATGGAGTCGGAAAACCGTCTCTTCTAACTCGTTCTCTAAGAAACCAAGCTCTCTGCAATCTAAAAACTTGATAATTTTACTGTCTTTGCTCGGTGAAGTCAAGGAGAACTGAAGCTGCTCGTAAACGGAAGCCGTGGAGATGGATAACTCGGGTAAAACCAGCAGACAGGAGACGGAGACAAGATCGGCCACAGGAGTGATGTTGTCTCCTCTTGCCGTACCTAAACACAGCCCTCCTTCAAGAAAAAAGGGGACATCGGCTCCCAGTTCTCTTCCAAAATCCATCAAGGCTTTTTTCCCCAGCCCCAGTGTCCAGCACTTATTCAGCGCATAGAGAGTCATGGCCGCATTGCTGCTTCCCCCTCCCAATCCCTTCCCTGGGGGGATTGTCTTGGTGACGACAATCTCGATACCCTGTGTTATTCGGAAATTCTCTTTCAGGAGAAGCGCCGCTTTAAAAATGAGATTGTCTTTTCCCCAGGAAATCGCCTGATCATCTCCTTGTAGAATAATCCTGCCTTCGGGAGTGGGGCGGAACTCCAAAACATCATAAAAATTGACTGCCTGCAGGAGGGTTCTCACTTCATGGTAGCCATCATCCCGTTTGCTGATGATTTCCAATCCCAGGTTGATCTTGGCAAAAGATTTAATTCTCATCGGCCAATATTTTTTCAATCTCTTCCCAGCTGACTCGTCTGTAATCGACTAAAAACGAAAGAGAAAAAGCATTCTTCTTTTTAGCAGGCCTGTTGAAGTCGACCCGGAGCATCTTCAGACGCCCGGAATTCAATGGATACTGAAAAATGAGAATCCGAGGGATATGGGAACCGGAGAGAAATTCCTTGACTTCAAAATGAAGATTTCCTCTCGTGCCCCCCAGAATCCGGCCCCTTTCGTCTTTTCTCAGACTCCAGCTGTCCGCGTCTCTCTCGCGTCCACCCTCCCGGGCTCTCTCCTCCCATTTTCCTTTAATAAGATTAATCATCTCATCCAGGCTCAGTCGAAATCCCAAGAAATAATCTATAATCTCTTCCTCTTCTCCTTCCCAATAAACCCTTTTAGACGGGACTGAAAAAACCGCTCGTTCTCTGTCAACTATAATCTGGTAGAGAGTTCTCCCCAATAAAAAATCGGAAACTTCGATCCGTCCCTGGTGAGGAAGCTGAAACAGGAAAGTAAATTTTGACCGGGCTGATCCCCGCTCTCCTGAAATTTTAAGAGAGGCATGTCCTTCTATTCTATCAACATTCACAGGAACAGGTTGGAGGAGAACTCCGGTCGGCCGGCAGCAGATGAGCAACAACAGAACAAACGGCAGGGTTGTGAACATGAAGATTCTTCGTCCCCAGGAATGTCTTGCTGTCTTTGAGTTTGTGTCGTCTACAACCGGATTCATGGCTTTTTAACCATCCTGAAGTCACCCATGACTAAGTCAAGCACTCAACAGCCTCTCTGGAATTCTCCACTATCCAGGATTCTTTGTTCCCCCTTAGAACAATCACGAGAAAAATCCAGAGAGAGGGTTCTCCCCGCCGGATTAACCGGTCTCCTTTCTCAACACAGGATGACAATCGAAGCCTTTTTTCTCTAATTAATTGAAGCGTCCCACAGGCTATTTGCCCTCATCATCGCCAAGAGAGAATCCATAATCATTGGTTTTCAGTTCCTTCTTTCTCTTTTTTGGCCCCTTCTCTTCTTCAGCCTTATCAGGAGAAGAATCTCGGCTCTGAGTATCTATCTTCTGTCTTTTCCCCTCAATTTTCCGCCTCTCTCCCTCATCAGCAAGAGTGAACCCGTAATCCTCTGTCTTGATCTCTTTGACTCTCTTTTTTCTTCGAAAGAGAGGGTAAAATGGGGACTTCAATCTTTTTCCAAAACAAGATAGATTGGGACTCAAGACTAAGAGAAGAAAGAACGCGACAAAAATGATTAAGATCCCATAATATCCCAATTTCATCTTATTCCTCGAAAACGCTTGTTATCAAACCTTCCCTTATGAAAATCAAATTTAATTATATTCCTGCCTCCGGATTTAGTCAAACAAGATAGAGGGATCGCGTCATAGAAAAGGCTGAGGAAAGGGAAAATCGATTTGGGCTGACGTTATTCAGTTATTTGGCCTCTTCTGTGTCTTCCTGAAAATCAGGGATTCTCGCCTTCACCTTTTCTCCCCCAATATAAAATCCTATCACGAAGGCGGCAGACGCAGAGAGGAATAGCAGAAGAGTTTTAAAGAGATCTTTCATCGTGACCTTCCTCTAAATTTTAACTAAAACACAAAAAAAGTCAATCAATAAAGAGATCGAGCCTTAATATTTCTTTATTTCTAGGGCAAGGCTTAGCGTCAGGATTTTGGGATCAGGCTTTGATTTTGTATCGGAATCAGGCTTTGTGGTAAAGACGTCAGGCCATATGCAGGATTTCAAGATACAGGGCTCAATAGGGTTCACCTGGCAGCGACTTTGGCAAGGCCTGATCCCAGAACAAAGAGGGGTCGTTAACATTTAACATTTCCATATAATCCCTCTCTTTTTACCTCATTGAGTGTCAAAATAGAGAACTATCGATCAAGAATTCTTGTAGAAATGTTAAAGGTTAAGATGCAATCCCATTTGATGATCCAATTTGATTTTTCCCTGTTTTCTTTGTATATTCTTCCTGTATCCTCACATAAGAGAAAAAGAAAAATGAGAAAAAAAGCATTGTTTTCTTTGTTTTCTCTCTTTATCTGCGTCCTCATCCTCTGGCCGCAAGGAACAAAAAAGCCGATCGTTGCCGGGATATTTTATGAAAGTGACGCAGACAAACTTTCTGAGCAAATCAACTCTTTTGTCCAGAATGTCAAGCAAGACGCTCTTCCCTCCGGAAAAATCCTGGCTCTCATCGCCCCCCATGCTGGATATGATTATTCCGGGCAGGTGGCGGCTCATGCCTACCGCCTGGTTCAAGGTAAAGATTTCCAGACAGTTGTCATCATAGGTCCTTCTCATCGACATAGATTCAGAGGTTGTTCCGTTTACCTCAAAGGCGCATACGAAACCCCTCTGGGAATAGTCAGAGTGGACGAAGCCCTGGCCGCAGAACTATCGGAAGCCACAGGATTTGAATATGTCCCCCAAGCCCATCTGCAGGAACACTCTATCGAAGTTCAAATCCCTTTCCTCCAGAAAATTCTCCCCCAAGCAAAGATCGTGCCTGTTATCATGGGTATTCAATCTCGAAAAACCATCACCTCTCTGGCTAATGCACTCTCAGAAGTCCTGCCCGGCAGAAAAGCACTGGTCATAGCTTCCACGGATCTCTCCCATTACTTCCCCAAACAAAAAGCCAACGAGACAGACTCCAGCACGCTTTCACTCATCCAGTCATTCAAAACAGATTCTCTCATCAACAAGCTCGGCAGGGGTGAGAACATCATGTGCGGAGGGGGCCCGGTTGTTTCGGCCCTTCTCTATGCCCAAAGCTGCGGTGAGCCAGGAGTCAAGATCCTCCGGTATGCCGACTCATCCGATGCCGGAGGCTCCCAGTCACAAGTTGTGGGATATTTCGCCGCTGCCCTTTATCTCAAGGGTCCTGAATCAACTTTCCGCCTCTCTGCAGAAGTGAAAAAGGAACTCCTCCAGCTAGCCGGCTCAGCCATAAACCACTTCATCAAAGAAAAAAAAGTCGTTGATTACAGGACGCAGAGCACGGATTTGCTGACCAGGAAGGGAGCTTTTGTAACCCTCAAGAAAAAAGGTACTCTCAGGGGCTGCATCGGATTCATTGAACCTGTCTTCCCCCTATATGAAACGGTCATCCGGGCTGCCATATATGCGGCCTGCCAGGACCAGAGGTTTCCTCCCGTTACAGCCGATGAGCTCAAGGATTTAGAAATCGAAATTTCAGTCCTTACGGTTCCTGAAAGGATCCGTGATCCCCTGCTGATCGAGGTCGGCAAGCATGGTTTAATCATATCCAAAGGTGAGCGCAGGGGAATTCTCCTCCCGCAAGTCCCTGTGGAAAACAACTGGTCACGGGATGAATTCCTCGAAAGAGCCTGTTTGAAAGCCGGCCTCCCCAGGGATGCCTGGACATCTGGAGCAGATATTTATATCTTTGAAGCCGTCATCTTCCACTAAGCCTCTTCGTTCTATAAAGATCCACTGGGTAAATTGGGTATTGGGCTTTATCTGGAAGATTGAATAGGGGACTGATCTCATTTGAGAAGGCCCGGTAATTGGCAAAGCCTGACCCCGATTGAATCTGACCTCCATCGAACAGGAACGCCAGAAAGGGCTTTAATCGTGAGAGCGAATCATGTAAAATTTAAATTTTATAATTGGAACGCACCCGCCACAGGATAAAAGAATGCCACTCTATGAGTACAAATGCCAAAAATGTGCTGCAGTCTTTGAAATCATACAGAAAATCAGCGACTCGCCTCTCACAGAATGTCCGGAGTGCGGAGGGAGGCTGAAAAAAGTCCTCACGGCTCCCGCCATTCAATTCAAAGGCAGCGGCTTTTATATCACTGATTACGCCAAAAAGAAAAGGCCAGAGAGGAGAGCCACACCCAAAAAGAAACAAAAGAGCGAAGAAAAAGTGGAGGGGAAAAACAAGAAGGCCTCTCACGAGTCGCCCTCCAAAAAAACTTGAACGCCCCATTTTTTCCTTCGCATCGAACCGGAAATCGAATCCGCAACTTCCCTGACCCCATGAGTTGAAGCCTTATCATTTTATCCCTCCCTCCTTTGACAAGATTGAAATTAGTGCATAAAATTGTGTGCATGAAGATCGTCATCCGCGCTCCCAATTGGATCGGGGATTCAGTGATGGCTTTCTCCGCCATCGAAAGCCTGAGCCAAAACCTCCCCGAAGCTCAAATATGGATCGCCACAAATGAATGGGTCAAAGACCTCTTCATGTCCCACGATCTTATTAAAGGGATAATTCCACTGCCCGGTGTGAACAACATCAAGAAGCTGAAGGATTCAGCAAACCAAATTAAAGAGTTTCACTTTGACGCCGGAATCCTCTTCACGAATTCCTTCATCTCGGCTTTACTCTTTTATCTAGCCAAGATCCCACAGAGATGGGGCTATTCAAGGGATGGACGTGGACTCCTCCTGACAAAAAGAGTTTTTCCAAGAAACGTCGCAAACTCCACCCATCAGGTGGATTACTACATGGGACTCATCTCTGGGTTGGGGTATAAAACTCTTCCTCCCCAACTCTCTTTCCCCTTAACTCAGGAGGAACAAAAAGAAGCCAGAGAGAAACTTCTATCTTGCGGTGTTGATTTCCAGCGCCCCATTATCATACTCAATCCAGGTGCCTCTTACGGCCCTGCAAAAAGATGGCCGGCTGAAAGATTCGCAGAGCTCGGAAGCCTTTTGCAGGAACGAAACAAGGCAACTGTTCTCATTACTGGCGCTGGAAATGAAAGGGGATTGGCAGAATCCGTCTCCTCCCTCATGGTAAAAAAACCCATCAATCTATCTGGGCAGACAAGCCTGCGGATGCTTGCAGGCCTGATCAGCCAGTCAAATCTATTCGTAACCAATGATTCAGGGCCTATGCATATGGCTAATGCTTTGAAAATTCCTGTTACGGTCGTGTTCGGACCGACCGATCCTCGTGTAACCGGACCCTATCAGGAACCGTCTGCCGTCATCAAGAAAGATGTTCCCTGCTGGCCTTGTGCCTATAGAGAGTGTCCATTTGATCACAGGTGCATGGCGAGCATCTCTCCCGAAGAAGTGTACCAGGCCTGCCAGAGGTTTTTACGATGAAAAAGAAAGCCGTATTTCTCGACAGAGACGGGACCATAAACAAAGACGTGGGCTATCCCGGTTCCTACAGCGCGATTGAAATTTACCCCTACAGTTTTGAAGCTGTCAGAAAATTGAACGAGGCCGGATTTTCAACCGTTATCGTCACCAATCAGTCCGGAATCGGAAGAGGTCTTATTCTCGAAAAAAACCTTCACAATATCCACGAAAAAATGAAAGCTTTATTCGCCCAACACAATGCTCATTTCGACGGCATCTACTACTGCCCTCACTATCTCTTTTCTCCAAACCCTGAATACAGGGATGACTGCCAGTGCCGCAAGCCCAATCCTGGGATGGCGTACCAAGCCGCCGAAGATTTGGACATCGACATAACACAATCTTACATGGTGGGAGATAAAGTGGAAGATATCCTCTTTGGCTTGAATATTCAAGCCAAGCCCATACTTTGTCTCACAGGATTTGGCCAGGAATCATTACCCAAGCTTAAAGAAAAAGGAATAAAGCCTGTTTACGTGGCCCAAACCCTGCTGGATGCAGTCAAATGGATTCTACGACAGGAAAAAAAGGAGGATCCTGACAAAGCTTGACAGAATATCTTAAAAAAAGGAGAACGCCACGCGATGATTCGATTTGACGATATCCTGGATAAGGTTTCTTCTTCTTATTCTGAAAAGGATATCACTCTCCTGAAAAAAGCGTATGTGTTTGCCGCACAGGCCCATAAGGGTCAAACTCGTCGCTCTGGAGAGCCATATTTGAGCCACTCCCTGGAAGTAGCCAACATGCTGGCCGACATGAAATTGGACAAAACGACCCTGGCCGCAGGACTCCTCCATGATGTTCTCGAAGACACCGACGCGACAGCCCTAGAACTGACACAAGCTTTTGGAGAAGAAATCACACATCTGGTGGAAGGAGTCACCAAAATCAGTCGAGTCCAGGAATCATCCCCTGAAGTGAGGCAGGCCGAAAGCATAAGGAAAATCATCCTTGCAATGACTGACGACTTGAGAGTTATTTTTATCAAGCTGGCCGACAGGATACACAACCTCAAAACCTTGAAATTTTTATCTGAGGGCAAGCAAAAACAGATTGCCAGGGAAACCCTAGAGATATACGCCCCCATAGCCAACCGCCTTGGCATGGGACGAATTAAGGCTGAGCTTGAAGACCTGTCGTTTCGCTTCGTCAATCCAGAAGATTATTTTGAAGTTGTTTCTCTTGTCGACTCTCGCCGGAAAAAGGCAGAAAAAGAGCTTAAGAGATTACAAACGTCGCTCGAAAGCTTGATGCAAGAAAATAAAATCCCGGCAAAAATTACATACCGAATAAAAAGACTCTACAGCATCGATAATAAGATGAAAAAGCGAAGAATCGACTTCGATCAAGTGTACGACTTCATGGCTTTGAGGCTCATTACCGATACTGTAAGAAACTGCTACGCGGCTTTGGGAATCATCCATCAGAAATGGCCACATCATCCCACACGGTTCAGGGATCTGATTGCTATGCCCAAGCCCAACCTTTACCAATCTCTCCACACAACGATAATCACAGAGAAAAACCAAGCTGTCGAAATTCAAATCCGTACGCAAGACATGCATAATCTGGCTGAAAACGGCATCGGCGCCCATTGGAAATACAAAGAAAAAGACCCCAGCCACATCATGAAAGAGGATAAAAGACTCCATTGGCTAAGAGAAATGGTCGACCTTTACAAAGAGCAGAAGAGCCCCAGGGAATTTCTGAAAAGCCTGAAAACCGATCTTATTCCTGAAGAAATTTACGTTTTTACACCAAAGGGAAAAGTGATTACGCTTCCGCTCGGGGCCTCTGCTTTGGACTTTGCATTTAAGATCCACACGGAAATAGGGATACACTGTTCCGATGTTAAAATCAACGGCAAGAGTGTTCCGTTTAAAACAATCCTCAAGACCGGGGATATGGTGGAAGTCATTCCTTCCCCGGAAAAAACGCCTGCCCGAGATTGGTTGAACATCACCTTTACATCCACTGCCAGACACAGTATCAAACGCTGGTTAAACCTTCAGAAAAAGATGAAAAACACGGCCCTTGGGAAAAAATTATGGGAAAAAGAGATCAAGAAGTATAAGGGCCCTCCAGAATGGTTAAGGGAAAAGGCCATTCTCAAAAGCCTCCATGCCGCAACAAATTTCAGAGCCAAAAAGATGGAAGATTTTTATGCCCTGATTGGATCTGGAAAAATCGTTCTGGGGAAAAAATTCATGGAAAAACTTTTCCCAGCCGAAGAAGTTGTAAAAAGAAAAGAGACTTTGATCAAAAAAGTCGTCACAAAAGTGAGCAAGAAGCCCAGGCCGGTCATCCAGGTCAAGGGAGTCCATCTTGCGAAATGCTGCTCTCCTGTTAAGGGAGAGTCCATTATCGGGTACATCACCGCCGGCAAGGGGATAACCGTGCACTCCATGCGGTGCCCCCGGGTCGTAAAGGAAATTCTGGATAATGAACGGATGGTAGAAGTATCCTGGGATGACGCTCCAGAAGGGCCCTATAAAGGGAAGCTGTTGATAATGGGAGAAGATTCTCCTGGAGTCCTGGCTAAAATCGCTGCGATAATTGCCCAGATAGAAGGGAATATCACCAAGGCTGATGTCATAACTTTTGCTGATAAGAAAGCCCGGATAAGGCTCACCATTGTCATTCAGAATATAAGGCAGCTCGAGGCAATCATAAAAAAGCTTTCGAGCATAAAAGAAATCTTCTCTGTGGAAAGGATGTGAAGGAAGCTAAAGGGCTTTAACCACTTTCCCCGAACGAAGACACCTTGTACAAACCCATATCCGCTTAATCCCTGATTTCGTTTGAGCCTTCACATGTTGAAGATTCGGCTTCCACTTTTTCTTCGAAGCCTTATGAGAATGGCTGATGGATTGGCCGAATAGAGGGCCTTTTCCGCAAATCTCACACACTTTTGGCATTTTTTTACTCTTATGAAAAGACTTTTTATACCATATTTCGAAGAAAAATCCAAACGATTTTTAGAGGGGAGGAGAATTCCTCTTCTCTTGACGAGAAAGTATATGGGATCAGGGCTTCCTTTTCCATTTTTACCACATAGCACATAAGAATATTGGAAAAATAATCATACAGCAAAAAAAAATATAAAAAATGGAGCCCTGCCCCCATATGTTTTTTTACAAGACAGATGTCACCTTTTTATGACGGTCTAGACATTCATTTTTTTCATTATCAGGCTATTTAAGTTGGTATGAAATTTGCATGTTTTCTATGTTTTCTTGACGAATAACTAAAAAAGCAGTAACTTAAAATATGAAGGTTAATACAATGCATAATAAATTTACATTTTATCTTCTTTCGCTTTTATTCCTTCCCCTTGTTTTTTCCAGCTGCAGCGCCAACCTTCAGTCCAACCAAATCCAATTTGGGATCACGGCCGCTCAAAGGGGCCTGTGGGATGAGGCAATCTTCCGCTGGAAAAAGGTGGTCCAATCCAACCCTGATTCTTCCGCCGCTCATAACAATCTGGCCGTTGCTTACGAGATCAAGAGGAATTGGGATGAAGCAAAAAAGGAATATGAAACAGCCTTGAAGCTTTCTCCGAATAACAGTCACATAAAAGCAAATTTTGAGAACTTCATGAAAAACTTGGAAGCGCAAGAAGAGGACACAAAAAAGAAAAATGAAAAAAAATAAATTCATACCCATTCTTTTCCTTCTCTTTTTCGTATCATGTTCTTCGGTCAGTCATTTCAGAGTGAATGTCGAAATCTCCAGAAAGGCTATCTTCGATATTAATCAGTTCAAGGAAATCATCGTTACCGATTTCTTTATCAAAAAAGAAGCAGAGAGTTTTGATCTGAATCAAGAGGTAGTCAATTATTTCACAACCCAAATGAAACAAAATTTTAAGCCAGAAGTCTCTTCAAGAAGAATCTCTTTTCCCAATGAAGAGCTTTTTAAAGACAAATCTTTCTGGAAAAACATCCAGCCTGATTCACAAGAAACCGTTCTTTTCACGGGAACAGTTGATTACTTAGAGGAAGTCCGGAAGGCTATCGTACAAACCAAAAAAAAGGCTGACGAAACGTTCTCACGGGATAGAGCCATAGAAGAGAGAAGGTTTTATACTATTAATCTTAATTTTTACTTTATCGATGCCCAGACAGGAGAGGTTCTTTACACACAAGCCTTCAAAGAAACCCAGGGCTACAAAAACCCTAAACAGACTGGGGCATTTGCCTTTTATGATTTGGCGGATACGGTGAAGGGGAAATTATTCAACAACGTCCTGGGCACAGCCAGGATCCAGCAAAGATACCTCATCAAGGATTAACAAGGAGAACGTCCATGAAAAATTACATAAATCGTCTCTTTATTCCACTGTTATTATTGCTGTGTGTCACACAGGCCTTTGCCCAGTTCTATTACATTCCCTACTACGGAAAGAATAAAGTCCAGTACTCAAAGTTCAACTGGAACATCTATAGAACCGAACATTTCAACATTTATCACTACATTGAGAACCCTCAAATCTTAAAATACATTGTGGAAATGTCGGAGAGCGCTTACTTGAAGATCAGTCAGGATGTCAAACATTCACTCTCCGCAGAAGTTCCTCTCATCTATTATAAGACCTACACAGACTTTGAGCAGACAAACCTTCTGCCCACTTCAGAAGGCCTCCTGGGTGTCTCTGAGCCCACCCTCTACAGAGTAATTATCTATGGAGACATGACCCTTGATCAGATCCAGACTCTCATCGAACACGAACTTTCTCATATCTTCGAATTTGACATTCTCTTTGGTAGTCCTGGTGGTGCAGTCTACTCCCTTAGCTATCCTCCTGGTTGGGTCATGGAAGGCTGGTGTGAGTACAACACGAACACCTGGGATCCCTGGTCCCTCTTGTCTGTCCGGGATGCAGCCCTCAATGACCGGATCCCTGAGCTTACAGAATCAGGCGACCTCTTCTCCCGTTACCCCCACGCTCGACCCCCTGATTACGATTTCGGACATGCCATGTTTGAATTCATCGAGCACAGATTTGGGAAAGACGGCATAAGGGAATTCTGGCAATCTCTTAAACGTTCTGGAAGACGGAATCCGATCAGAAGAACGTTCAATATGACGAACAAGCAGTTTAACCAGGCGTTCAAGAAATATCTCCGGGAGGAGTTTAGTGATTTTCTTACGCGGGAAAATCCAGAAGATTACAGTCTTCCGCTTGGACCTGAATTCCCTATGAACCCGTATTATTTTGCACTTTCTCATGCCGTCTCCCCTTCAGGAGATGTCGTCGCTGTGCTCACTGCGAATATTAAGTCCGGCGATCTCGATATTATCCTTATATCCACCAAAGATGGCTCCGTCATTAAAAACATAACTAAAGGATACACGATCAAGTACGAATACATCCGTTACAACATCGATCCTTCTGAAGGAGCCGATATTTCCTGGTCTCCGGACGGGGATAAGATCGCTTTCTTCGGACGATCCGGAGAAAAGTATGCGCTTTATATTGTCGATCCTGTGGCCGGAAAAACCATAAAAGAAATACTCATTCCTTATGACAGGCCATCTGCTCCATGTTTTTATCCTGATAGCAATGCGCTTCTCTTCGTCGCATTCGATAATGGAATCCACGATATCTTCAAGGTCGACCTGGAGACAGAGGCTTTCCTGAACCTGACTGAGGACGACCTTTACGAGAAAGCGCCGTCCATCTCTCCGGATGGAAAACTGGTCGCCTACACGATTAATCTGGATGCAAATGACAAACTCTTCATTTCTTCTCTCAACAACCTGAAGGAAAAAACTCAGCTGACTTTTGGCAGGGGCAACACCATAACGCCTCATTTTTCTCCTGATTCCAAGGAAGTCTATTTCTCAGGGGATATAAGGGATGCCAATAACATTTATTCTTTGAACCTTGAGACAGGAGTACAGAAGCGATACACAGACGTCAGAACAGGGAACTTCTTCCCCATCCCTCTTCCTAACGCTCCCAAAGAGATCGTTTTTTCCTCGTTCAACAAGGGTGCGCTCCAGATTTTCAAAGGCGAGTTCGAGGGAGAGGTGGAAAGAACAGTGGCTTTCAATGCCGAATTGACCGAGGCAGAATTCGAAAGGTTTGAACCGATTGTATCGCTCGATATCAACGAGGAAAAAATCGAGGCCCATAAAAGCCCCGGCAAACTGTATCTCGCGGGAAGGCCCCCCATCGATACCTACATCGCATCAGACGGGTCCATCTACGGAGGCGCAGCAATAAGCCTCTCCGACATCCTGGGAGACCACACATTCACCTTAATGGCTTATCAGGTACAAAGTTTCCGCTCATACGCACTCTCCTATCTCAATCAGCAAAAAAGGCTCCAGTATGCGGCCAGTCTTTTCCAATACACTCTTTTCTATTACCTCCCTTCTTACTATGACCCTTACTTCTATAATCCTAGAAATGCCATAGCCACTCGTAAAATTACAGGGGCTCAGCTTGGTGCGTACTATCCTTTCAGCCGCTTCTACCGAGCTGAAGCATCCTTAGGTTATTATAACTACGAAGAAGACTATTCTAGTAATATACCAAGCGGGTATGGAGGATTTTGGAACGGAAATATCGTCTCTGCAGAATTCTCTCTCGTCGGAGAAACCACCCGTTTTAAATATCCCTACGGTCCTGTATCCGGCAACACCTTCAGGGTTTCTCTTTCTCAATCCATCCCTGTAGTAAAGAATTTCCTCCAGAACACAACCGTTCAGGCCGACCTTCGTCAATATCTCTATCTCGGCGCGGATTTTCTCTTCGCCCTCCGCTTTAAGGGATTCACCAGCAGAGGAAAGAATCCTCGTGTTTTTTATTGGGGAGGGAACAACGAGGTCCGCTCTGTGGGCTTCTATTCAATCGTCGGAAATGAGGGATGGCATGCCAACATTGAATTCCGGTTCCCGGTCATCAACGGCGCTCAAACGATTATCGGCCAGCTAGGACCTTTTCGTGGAACCCTTTTCTTCGATCTCACTCGGGCAAAAATCAAAGGGTATCCAGCCGAAATTGCCACTCTTGTATATGATGAGAATGATATTCCAATAGCCTTTAGAGTGAGCGAAGCCATTGGAGCTTACGGCTTCGGTTTTCAATTCTACTTCTTGGGCCTTCCTGTTCACTTTGATTTCGCGAGGATGATCACAATCGATGATTTTTCATGGCCCTTTAAAATGGAGTCATCATCCAAATACAAATTTCATTGGTGGATTGGTTACGACTTCTAAAAAAAATTTAAAATTTTCTTGAATTACCCACACAAGAGTGCTAATATACCCTCGCTTTCTCCACCCTTAGTCAGGAAAGAAGCAATGTTTTTCCACAGGTGTGGATAAATCTGTGGAAATCTAAAGCGGCCAAATGGAACCTGAAGAAAAAATTAATCCTTGGCTCCAGATTATGGAGGCCCTCCAAAAAAAGGTTGACAAAAACAGTTATGAAACATGGTTCGCGCCGACATCATACATAGGAAAAGAAGAAAATTCTCTCTACATCAAAGTCCCCAATTCTTATTTCAAAGACTGGCTTTCTTTCCACTACTCGGGTCTTATAAATAGATGTTCTCAAGAAGTCTATGGAAAAGTATTCAATGTTAAATTTATATTCGATGAAGAGGCTTCGTCGTTCAAACGCCGTTCTCCAAACGAAAGAAAATCGAAACGCGGTCCTATTCTCAATCCCAACTTGAATCCGAATTATACTTTCCAAAATTTTGTCGTCGGCTCATGCAACCAGTTCGCCCAAGCGGCATCAACCGCCGTCACTAAGAATCCAGCTAAATCATATAATCCTCTTTATATATACGGCGATG
>CAZSGR010000034.1:0-2377 GCA_964606185.1 uncultured Eubacteriales bacterium | reverse complement strand
GCCGTCACTAAGAATCCAGCTAAATCATATAATCCTCTTTATATATACGGCGATGCCGGTCTTGGAAAAACACATTTAATGAATGCCATAGGACATTTGACGCTGGAAAATCACCGCCGCATGAAAATTCTCTACATCACGACGGAAAAGTTCATGAACGACCTAATCAACCATTTGCAATACGGAAAGATACTCGATTTCCGACAGAAATACAGAAGCGTCGACGTTCTTTTAATGGACGATATCCATTATCTCTCCGGAAGAGAAAGGACTAAAGAAGAGTTTTTCCATACATTTAATCACCTGTATGATAGTCAAAAGCAGATTGTCATTTCCAGCGACTGTCATCCCAAGGAGATTCCCAATCTTGAAGAGAGGTTTCGCTCTCGCTTCGAATGGGGTTTACTCGCAGACCTCGAACCTCCGGATATCGAAACAAGAATCGCTATTCTTAGGAAAAAATCTGAACTTGAGGCAGTTGAGCTTCCAGAAAGTGTGGCCCTTTTCATCGCCGACAAAGTCCATTCCAACATCAGGGTTCTGGAAGGCTATCTGCGCCGGGTCATTGCCTACGCCTCCTTGAAAGGCGAAAATATTGATTTAGACCTGGCCAAAGAAGCGCTCAAAAGCCTTCTGGATTCAACATCTGCCATAGTGACAGTAGAGAAAATCCAGAAGATTGTCTGTCATAAATTCAATATCAATCTCTCTCAACTCAAATCAAAGAATAATTCACCGAAGGTGGCTTTTCCCCGCCAGATTGCCATGTATCTTTCAAAGACATTGACCAAAACGTCTCTGCCTGAAATCGGAAAGAAATTCGGTGGAAAACATCATACGACAGTCATCCATAGTATCCGCAAAATTGAGAAAATGCACAACGAGGATCCGGAATTCAACAGAGAATTGAACAGTTTGATTAGTTCTATCCAGTAATAAAATCAGTTGGTTATTAAGTATTTTCACTTTTTATTTGCTTTTATTATATTTATTATTTAATCTTATTCTGTATTAATTAAAATAATATTAATACATTTAATAAAAGGTGGAAAAATGAAATTCTCGATAAAAAAAGAAGATATTGCCAGTGAGCTCCAGCTTCTCCAGGGAATTGTTGAAAAAAGAAACACCATGCCCATTTTAGCTAACATTCTTGTGAATGCCATGGAAAAAGAAATTGAGCTTACAGGGACAGATTTGGAAGTGGGATTGAAGACTCATTTTCCAGCGCAGATTAAAGAGGAAGGTTCCATTACTTTATCTGGAAAGAAAATTTTTGAAGTTGTCAAATCACTCCCAGAGGGAAAAGAAGTCACATTCGAGGAAACCGGCGATCTAACAATGCAGATAACATCAGGAGAGAGCAAATTCAAAGTACTCTGCTTACCCAGGGAAGATTATCCTCAGGTTCCAGAAGCAAAATTCGAGAAAAAAATTGTTTTTCCTTTAGATGTGTTTCAGGAAATGATAGACAGAGTCTATTTTGCCATCACGCAAGAACAGAGATATTATCTCAGTGGAGCGCTTTTGATCATTAAAGACAAATCAATGGAGTTAGTGAGCACAGATGGACATAGACTGGCCTACACGGCAAATTCATTGAAAGAATTAAAGGTGGAGAATGAGATAAGGGCCATCGTGGCGAAAAAGACCCTGAGCGAGTTGAGAAAATTTGAAGACAAGACTATCGAATTTGATTTAGATGAAAGCAACCTCTTTTTTAAAGTGGAAAACAGGACGCTGATTTCCAGGATCATTGAAGGGAAATTCCCGGATTTTGAAGCGGTCATTCCAAAAGACAACCCGAACTCATTCACTGTATCAAGAGAAGAAATAACTGAATCGGTAAGGAGAGTATCCTTGTTTTCCACAGAAAGGTCTAAGGGAATAAAATTCTTCATAGAAAAGGACGAAATAAGGCTTTTTTCGTCAAACCCGGAGATGGGGGAAGCTCAAGACAGAGTAGCAATAGATTATAAGGGAGAAGGGCTGGAGATTGGTTTCAATTCTCAGTATCTTCTGGATTTTCTTTCCGCAGTCAAGTCTGAAAAGGTTCAATTTGAATTCAAAGACTCAAATAGCTCTGTCTTGATGAAGCCAGAAGTTAGCGAAAAGGTCGAGTATTTGTATATCCTCATGCCGATGAAATTGTAGGTTCACAGCACATATAAAAAGGGGGAAGGGTTATTATGTTCAATCGTTAGGGAACAATTCTGATAATGTTACCGGATGGTTGAATGATACCCATAAGTCACTTTTTTATGAAGGCTGCTCATTCAGGGATGTCCTTGCTCCAGTCAGATTTTTCACGCCATTCCCTCGTCAACCTTCTCGGCCCTGCGGAACTCCGCATGTTTATCAAATCTCACGCCCGGAT
>CAZSGR010000033.1:0-19730 GCA_964606185.1 uncultured Eubacteriales bacterium | reverse complement strand
AATTAATTCACGAGGTGAAAAAATGACTAAAAGACTACAAATCTACAAATGTGAAGTTTGTGGAAACATGGTCGAGATTATCCATGAAGGAGCTGGAGAGCTTGTCTGCTGCAACCAGCCTATGAAACTAATGGAAGAAAATACGACCGATGCAGCCTTGGAAAAGCATGTTCCCGTTATCGAAAAGACAGAAGACGGTATCAAAGTCAAGGTGGGAAGCGTACCTCATCCTATGCAGGAAGATCACCATATCGAGTGGATCGAGCTGATCGCTGATGGACGCGCTTACCGTCAATTCTTAAGTCCCGGCGAAGAGCCTGAAGCTGTGTTCAGTATAGAGGCCCAGAGCATCACAGCCCGGGAATATTGCAATCTTCACGGCCTGTGGAAAAGCGAATAATAGGACAGATCCCAGACTAAAAATCAGGCATCCTCTGTTCTAGAGTTGTGCTCTGAGCGGAAAAATTTCTAAAAAAAGCTCTACTCCCCTATCTTTTCCAAACGTCCTGTAATCACTTTCCCTCTGTTGGTGCGGGAAAAATAATAAAAGACCGTAAGGCCGATAAGGATTCCGATAGAGTCGGCCACCATATCCAAAACTTCAAAAGAGCGTTCGGGGACAAAATACTGATGGATCTCATCCAAACACCCGAGAAGAATGCCGATGGCCAGTGTTAATCCGGATTTAACGCGAACCGAAGACCCGAAGCTAAGAAAAAAGCCCAAGGAAAGAAGGAAGCCGAGGAGGGCAAATTCCACCAGATGCAATCCTTTATCAAAGAAGGGTATACTGACCTGACCTTTAATACGTAAAGAAGACAAAATAAATATTAATACGTAATAGAGAATCGCCGGAACAAAAAAGAGGACTTTTCTCATTTTAACCTCACATTTTGGTTCATCGTTCTTTACCGGAAAGATTTATACTCAGGCCCGGCTCCGAGCGCTCCTTTCCTCCAGACTTTTCCTTTCTTCATCTTCTTTCAGCAAGATAAAAAGGAATTGGGATGATGTATTTTATTAAAAATGCCTCTATTTATCCAGAGATACAAACAATGATCAAACTGAATCATGTTTGATGTGGTTGACATGCCTGAAGCCAAAAATAAAATTAAAATTAAATTTTAAGCGATTGAAGAAAAAACAATATTCTGATAAAACTTGTAGCCGGAGGGAAAATTTCTTTATTTAAAAGGCAAACTCGTCATGCGCCGACTTTTTCTTAGGCAAAAAAGATTCTTACTCCTGCTTGTCTCTTCTCTTCTCCTCTCCTCCTGTGCGGGAATGAATTATTTTCCGACAGGGAATACCCAAAGAGGAATGGCTTCCTGGTACGGAGAGGACTTCCATGGAAAACAGACTTCTAACAAAGAGATTTACAACATGCATGCCATGACCGCGGCCCATAAAACGCTTCCATTTGGAACGCATGTCAGAGTGATAAACCTGACAAACGGGAAATCAGTCGTCGTCCGCATCAACGACCGCGGCCCTTTTGTCAAAGGCCGAATCATCGATCTTTCCTATGCGGCCGCACAAAAGCTCGGCATGGCTGAGACTGGTGTGGCGCCCGTTGTGATTAAAGTTCTGAAAAGATTCTCCCCAAAAAAATCATCACAAAGATATGCTGTCCAGGTGGGTTCATTCACAGAAAAACGGAACGCGAATATCCTTAGAGCAAAGCTCCAGAGGAATTACGATAATGTATACATCGCAGAATATAAAACGACCTCACAAATTTTTTACAGGGTAAGAATCCGGACACGCAGTATGAAGGCAGCCCAAAAAATTGTTGAAAAACTCCATATGAAAGGCTACTCCGCTCACATCTTAGAAGAGCATTAAGAACACTTGAACTGAATCTCAAACACAGACGGTATCCCGCCTGTTTTCTGAGGCCTATTTTTTTTCTCTCTTAAACAGGAAAGCGCAGGGTTTCCTTGTGTTCTCTTTTCCATCGTGGATAGCATACCTCGAACCGCTCCACATCGAGGCGCCGGCGTATTCTCCCTTCTTATTGACCGCATAAAAATTCAACCCGAAACGCGGGCGTCCATTATCGTCTAAAAGATGAGGGAGTCGCTTGGATGTGTTGGCAATTTGTTCCAGGGCCTTGAGGCAGGCTTCTTCTGGAGATTTTCCCATGCTCATGAAATTGACGACCTGAAAGCTGCCACAGTTCAAGATATTGGCTTCTCCCCGGCCGGTCGACCCAGCCGCCCCGACATCATTATCCACATAAAGGCCGGCACCGATAATGGGGGAATCCCCCACTCTCCCTGGGATTTTAAAGAAGAAACCGCTGGTCGTTGTCACTCCCGCAAGGTTACCCGCAGCATCTATCGCACAGCAGTTGATCGTCCCGTGATATTCAAAGAAGGATGCGAATTCTCCTTCAGCCTCTTCTGGTTTTGGAGGAAACCAGAAATCCCTCTCTGACAATCCTTCCTTGCGCCGCAGCCATCTTTCTCGTGACGCATCCGTAAGAAGGTTTTCCTCTTTGAAACCATGGGCTTTGGCAAACTTCAGAGCCCCTTTTCCGACAAGGAGCGCATGGTCAGTTCTTTCCATAACAATCTTGGCCACCTTTGACGGATTTTTTATGTTCCTCAGACTGGCAACAGCGCCACCGTTATGGGTTGGACCGTGCATGACTGAAGAATCAAGCTCCACCACTCCCTCCTCGTTTGGAAGCCCTCCATAGCCCACTGACCTGTCATCGGGGTCATTTTCAACGATGTTCACCCCAGCGATAACTGCATCTAAGGGGTCTTTTCCCTGCCTGAGAAGCTCCATGGCCTTTTCTGTGGCTCTCGAGCCATTTCCACTCGACACAACACGCATTCTCCTTTCATTTCTCTCTGCCTTCAGTAAATTTTTGCCTCCAGTCAGCATTGAGGCGGCTCCGATTCCGACACCAGTCTTGAGAAAATCTCTTCTTGAAAATTTATCTTTCATCGTGCCTCCTTTTTGTGTGACCTTTTATTCCTCAATACAATACTGAATTTATGCGGGAGAAGCAACATGTTTCATTGGGGAATGTCCCCATATTGACAGATGAAGCGAGGTTTAGTATAAATCCCTCTCTCCAAGGCAGTATGAAAAAAAAGGTTCTCTTCTCCGCTTCCCTCTTCCATGCGCTTAACGATGCAGCGACTGTGACTGTCCCTATGGTTTTCCCTCTCCTTTACAGTCAACAATTCATCATAAAAAAATATTTTCACATCGGAATCCTATCTAACCTGGGACTTTTAACCACATTTCTCTTCCAGATTATTATTGCCAACGCCTCTCACAAGCACGAATACAAACACATGCTTCTTCTGAGTTACCTGGGAATTTGTCTTTCTCTGGCATTGATGACATTCTCTTCTACCTTTGCTGTTTTTATAATCATTTATTTGACCATGAGGATATTCAACAGTTTTTACCACTCCATCGGGCTTGCCTGGGTTTCAAGGACCCATCCCAGCCAGCGAATGGACTTTGCGATGGGAATCCAGAGCGGCTCAGGAAATCTCGGCGTTCTCATCGCCTTCGTATCTTCCGGTTTCCTGGCTCAGAGTTTAGGCTGGAAGGTGCCCCTCTATGTCTGGGCTGTTGCAGGTTTTATTCTGGGCTCGATAAGCTTTTTTACTGTGAGAAAAGTATCCACTCAAAGCAAGGATGTCTTCAAGCCGGATTTTTCCTCCTGGATGGAGACGTTGAAAAACATCAAAATCTATATTCCCGGTTTCTCCTTCGGAGGGGCCTGCTGGGGAACCACAGTCTTTTTCGCTCCTTCCCTCTTCAACCACCGGTTCGAGGTCCCGCTCGGTCAAACAGGTCTCTATCTGGCTGCATGGATCGGAATCGGAACCGTAGTGACATATTTCTTTGGTTTTTTGAGCCAGAGATTCGGGCGTCTGAAGTTATCTCTTTATGCATTCAGCGGCGCGACAGTTTTTCTTTTCTTGTTAGGTTTTGTCCCTGTGGTGGAACTCGCACTGGTGAGTCTTTTCTTCTTCGGAAGTTTCCTCTTTCTCGTCTATCCTGGTTTCCAATCATTTGTCGGGAATGAAGTTCCCGCCCAGAACCAGGCTCAGGCGTTCAGTCTTTCCGCCAATGTCCAGATGCTGTCCGGAGCGATCGTCGTCCTTATCGACGGCTTTCTCTCGGATACGTTTGGCATAAATTCCCCTTTTGTTTTTCTTGGGATACTCGGAATCTTTGTTTCATTGTTTTATCTGTCAAAGAGCCATTATCTGGCCCAAAAGCCATAATTATTCGGCCGCTCCCATCAACACTCAGTCAAATGATATCAAACCAATCTTTTCCAAATCTTTGGCAAAATGAAGGACAAATTCAACATCTGTCTCATCATACTCACAGGAGATAATGTGCCTGATATCCAGGAGAGTCCTTTTCCCATCCATGAGGTTAACGATCTCGTATGTCTTAGATCCATAGCTGCCTCCGGCTTTTGCCCGGTTTTTATCATACCAGCCCAGACTTTTTGCATCGAGCTTTTCACTCATGGCATTCCAGTGAAGAGGCCCCTTGAACAGCCGTTTTGGCCTTAACCGGGAAGCTTCCTCATATTCAAGGATTGGACGAATATTTCCTGAATTTAAGCCATAGCGCTTGATAAAGATCTTATACATGAACTCGATTTTCTCTGTCTCTCTTGCTGCCTGCTGGTCCAGGTCTTCAGCCAACCGATTGATTATCTTCCGGCTCGCCTCATTTTTGCAGAGCTCGTTCACTTCTCGTATATTCTCAGCCTCGATCTGGGCCTGGAGCCGGGGATAGTTCAGCAAATTGGCATGAAGTTCGGTTAATTCTTTATCTTTTTTAGTGTCGGATGCGTACTGATGCATGAGCCGGACAGATTTTTCAGTCCTGGCTGTAAATCTCGCGTGGGCTTGACTGTGGACCTCGCGAGCAATTTTGAGCGCGTCCTCATCATCCGCATTGGCGATCAGTAGAGAGGCGGCCAGAGCCAGGCTGATGATCCTTTTCATCTCTGTGGGATCACATTTATCGGGGGTATCCATGCTCGTATGATGAAACACATCTCCGTGCCCCAGCATAGGAGTGGGGATGGAGAACGTGGAATCGTTGAATAGAACATGGTCAGAGCCTCCAGAATAGGGCCACACGCGGAAATTAAAACGGTGGAGGCTCCCTCTTGGCGAAAAGAATGCTCTCCCTTCGAGCCATCCCAGAAAGTTGACGAGGACATCATCAATGTATCCAGGAACAGAGTAAGGAGAGCAGTATAAGTTAAAGTTCGACCGGCATAAAACATAATCTTCGCCGATCATATCCAGGTTCATCCCGCATATTCCTTTCTCTTTCAAACCTTGATGCTCTGTTAAGTGCGCGGCCGCTCCATGCAGCTCGGGAAGCCAGAGAAACCGGAGAGTTCTTTTTAATGGAGGAATTTCCCCTTTCTCTGTCAGAGCCAGGATGTTTCTGACCATCTCAAACAGGCCCGCTGAGCCGGACGCATTATCATTTGCTCCTGGCTTATAATGGTCAAGATGTCCCATCAGGATGATTTCCTGCTCCGGAAAGTCTTTTCCGATAATCCTGGCTTCAAGGACAGGCATATTTCCATCAAAGAGCTCGGCATCCACTCTGGCTCTCATCACGACTTTCTCTCCGGATTCGAACAGAGACAGGAGTTCTTTTTCCTGCCTCCTGGAAAGAGCAAACCCAAAACCTGTTTTTGCTCTTTCTTCTCCGGTCGGAGAAAGACGGGAGAGTTCGATCAGGTCAGGAAACTCCAGACGGTCTTCTCGATCAGATGGACCGACAATCACGCCCGCTGCGCCTCTGTTTAAGACCGCCTGCCGGTGCACGGCGGATCCGTTTCCACCCACAGCAAAAACCAGCTTCCCTTTGACATTTTTTCCTTTATAATCCTCATCGGATTTTCCTTCTCCCACAAAAATAACTTCTGATTCGACTTCGCCTCCCTGAGAATAGGGCATTAAACTGACAGCCTGATCAGAAAAACGGGAAATCAGCTTCTTCCTGGGTTTCACCATCCACAGCTCGGCCTCTTTGACTCTCCACCCCACAAGCGAGGGCCAGAGAAAATATTTTTGGAATCCGTCTGCCCTATATTTCTTGATGGAGACTTCTTTGAGCCCGAGCGACTTCAATTCTTGGAACAGGAATTCCACGCAGCGGTTATAATCTGATCCATCCCCTCCTCCTCGGATACGGTGGAACCGGGAAATCTTAGACACCATATCCCAGGCTCTTTCACCGGAAACTTCATTCTGAATGATGTCAAGAAGCTCTTTATCGAGAAGATAAGGATGGTCCTGTGATAAACCCGGTAGATTGAAAAGAAAAAAGAAGAGTGGTAAAAAAATTAGAATGACTTTTTGCTTTTTACCATGCATTGAAATCACCTCTCTGTTGGATTGGCCTTATTCAAACCTATATTTCACACTCGAGGATATTTTTACTCTTTCAGTTTGATAACCTTTCCGGGAAGTTTCTCTGTCCACTGTCCATTGCTCAGGACGAGTTCTCCGTTGATCAACAGGTATTTAACTCCTTCGCTGTAGGCATGCGGATTGGATATGGTGGTTCTGATCCTGATATTCTCGAGATCGAGTACGACAATGTCTGCTTTATATCCTTCCTTTATCCAGCCTCTATCATCCCAGTTCATGATCTGAGCGGGAAGGGATGTTTGTGAGCGAATGATATGGGAGAGAGAAGCAGTCTTTCTTTCTAAGGCATACTTTTTAATTTTATGCAGGAATGTGGAATAGGAACGAATGTGAGTCAATCCAATGCCGTAAAAAGGTGCGGTTCCGTCACTTCCAGTACCCACATAGCTTTTCTTCATGATGTACTCAATATCCTCTTCGCACATCCGCAAAGGGATGCACCTGGCTCCCATGAGCTCGAGCTCAATGGCTGCATCCTCTATGGACTTCCTTTTCATGGCAGCCACCTGCTCTAAAGACTTCCCTTCAAATCTCTTCTCGACACAGATGCCCACAAGGATATTCTCCGCGCCTGCCCTTCTGTTTATGTATGTCTTGATCTGCTTGCGAATATTTTGAGCTTCACCCGGGTCTTTCATCCGCTCGAGAAACAGCATTCTCTCTCGAGCATTCCCCGGCCCTCTAAAACTTCCGGTACTGACAAGGCTCCCACCAACAAGCCTCACCAAATCTTTTCTTGGCAGTTCTGCAAGAAACTGCTCGTGACGTTCGGAAAGAGGGATGTAAGGAGTTATCTTTTTATACAGATCGAGTAACTGGTAATCCCTGAGATAGTCAAACACTTCTTCGACGTCATCTGAGTCAAGCCTATCATTTTCACCCTCCTCTTCGTATTCCTGATTTCCTAACCATGCGGATCTCGGGATAAGGCTCGAGTACGGATAGCCGCTCGAGAATCGGTATGGATACTGGTCAGCCGTCACTTTTAATCCTCTTGCCCGGGCCTCTTCAATGATGACGCACGCTTCTTTGACGAACCCCCAATTTGTCTTGCCTACGGCTTTAAAGTGAGAGATATGGACCGGAGCTCCAGATTTTTCCGAGATCTCAATGGCTTCCTTAACTGCCTCAAGCAGTTCTCCTCCCTCACTCCTCATATGGGTGTGGTAAATGCCTCCATAGGGAGCGATCACTTTCACCAGCTCTATGACTTCATCCGTGCTGCCATACCTTCCTGGCAAATATTCCAATCCTGTCGATAAGCCATACGCACCCTGCTCCATGGCTTCCTGGACCAGGGCCTTCATTTCTTCCAGCTCTTCTGGTGTGGGCTCTCTATCTTCCATCCCCATTGCAAGCTCCCGGACCTGCCCGTGGCCGACAAGCAGGGCTGCGTTCGGTCCGATCCCTTCCTCAGTCCAACGTTGACTCAGGTCCTCTGCTTTTTCGAAAATGGGCCAGGCGCTGCGTCCGCACTGACCTACGATAACCGTCGTCACCCCCTGCTTTAAATAATTGAGGCACGCCCTGTTCTCAGGAAAATACATCCCCCCGTCAACATGAGTATGAAGATCGATAAAACCAGGAGTCACGGTAAGCCCTTTGGCATTAATCACCTTGGCGGCTGTTCCTTTTATCGATTTATTTATTTTAACAATAACACCGTCTTTAACAGCAATATCTGCCCGCATGGCCTGATTCAATGATCCATCAAACACCCTTCCGTTTCGGATCAACACATCATAGTCAGGACTATTCTGTGCTTGGACAGAATGGTCCATGCCAACCCATAGGGAAACAAATAAAAATAGAACCATACCCAAAAAGATAGTCTTGGTTTTCATAGGATCTCCTCCCATAATCTAATTCAGGTATTCAAATTATAGAGAAATAGCTGACCTGTCAAGAAAAAAGGTCGATAATATGAGCATTGGCTTCAGGCTTACTATATTTCAATAAAATTTCAAATTTTAAAACCCAATCCCTCCGGGTTAACTGGACAAAAAAGAACAGGAATCGCATCTCAACATTTGACATTTCATCTATTTATTTAAATATTAAAAGAGAGGTCTTTTCTTTTGTAAAAATCAGGGAAAAAAGACGATAATAAGAAAAATGTCAAATGTTGAGATGCGGCCCTTTTACCCCTTTACCAAGGATTAATAGCCAGTGAGAAAAGGCATTCAAAGAATATTCTCTGATGTGGTCAAAACTTATGAGCTTATCAATCATGTTCTGACATTCGGACTCGATATCATCTGGCGCAGAAAAGCGGCATTATTGGCTTCCAAGAAAGGAGGCTCTCACTGGCTGGATGTTTGCAGCGGCACCGGAGAGATGGCTCTGAATCTTTCACGCCTGGCGGATAAGAGAGTTAGAATTGTCTCCGTCGACTTCTGCACTCCCATGTTGGAGAGAGGAAAAGAAAAAAGGAATATTCCAAACCTCTCCCCTGTCCTTGCGGATGCAGTGTGTCTTCCTTTTCCGGATGAGACTTTCGACATCGCGACCATTTCTTTTGCCACTCGGAACATCAACCCGAGAAAAGATGTACTCATCGACCATCTGAAGGAATTCTACCGAGTTCTCAAACCGGGAGGATCTTTCATCAACCTCGAAACGAGCCAGCCATCTGTAAAAATGATACAAACGCTTTTTCACCTTTATATAAAACTGACTGTGAAGCCTTTAGGATACCTCATTTCGGGCTCAAAGGCGGGCTACTCTTACCTATCCTCCACGATTCCACGCTTTTATCCTCCAGAGGAATTTTCCTGTATTATCCGAGAGGCGGGTTTCTCTCAGGTCACACACCGTCCTCTTTTCTTCGGAGTCGCCGCCATCCACTCAGCAAAAAAATAAAAAAAATAAAAGGGGACAGGCCCCTTTTTCAAAGAAGAGGGACAGTCCCTATCTTTCTTTAATAAAAGGACTAAAAGGGACAGTCCCTAAAAAAGGGGCCTGTCCCCTTTTTTCTCCTTTTTTCTCGTTATTGTGGAGTTGAGTGTTATCGTGTATCATGTATCATCTTGAAAAAGGAAGAAGCTGTGCATAAGACAGCAATCAAAATACTCAAATCAAGGATTGGAATTGAATCCACTGCTGAGGAAATCCTGCCTTCTTTTCCTCTCAAGATAGAAGTCAAATCTCTCCTGACAGATTTCATGGATGTTGAACAGATCCCTTATTCCGAAAACCTTGATGGGTACATTTCTATACATGAATCAGACGACAGCCCTTCATACGAATTCCTTGGGAACCGGGCAATTTTTAAAGGCCCCATTCGCAAGCTCCTTCGCGATGCTTCAGATTTACGATTCAGCCTCTGGGGAAACCAGGGTTTCCTTTATAGATATTCACTCTTCCTCCTCGAAAAAAAGCACAGAATCTATAACCTCCATGCCTGTGCTCTCTACAGCCAGAAAAAGGATCATTTATACGTCGTGATCGGAGGAGCGGGCAGTGGAAAAACAGTCTATCTACTCAGTGGTTTGACTAAAGGATTGAGCCTTTTTTCCACGGAGACCGTGCATTTCCGGATTGACAAAAACACCATATCCTGGTTTATGGGCTCACTGGTTGACAACGTGAGGCTGGGCACACTGATGCATAACTTTCCCCAGTTTTTGCGTTATATCGACGACACTCAGGAGACTGAGGACGAGTGGCAGAAAAAAATTGCACTCGACCTTTCTTCATACAAAACTGAGAGCGAAAAACTGGCGACGCCGTGCGCGGTCACTATTCTGTTTCCCCGGATTGAAGAAGGCCGAAAAGGCTTTATCCTCATGCCCATCACAGACAGAAGAAAAGCCGCGAAAGCACTTTTTGACAACATCACCCAGAAATTATCGGAGACAGTTATCCTTTATGACAAACTTCCAGTTCTGGGGTTTGACGAGGAGAAAATGGCCCAGAAACGGCTCTCTACAGCCGGCCAGCTTGTTCAGCATAAATCGGTGATTCAAACAGCATCTGTTCTTTCCAATCCGAATGATTGCTGGGGAGAGCTAGTTGATTAAAGGAGAATAAAATGAGCAAACCATGGGATGGAGTGATCGAGATGCCAGCTGGTGGAAGAACATCCAAGCCCAGACAGACAGGTGTCACGATGGTGATCGATAAAGGACTGGGAGTCTCCCGCCTCAAGGACTTGATCGAGACCTGCGGGGAATTTGTTGATGTCATCAAATTGACCTTCGGAACATCAGCCTTCTATGATGAGGCCCTTTTGAAGCGGAAGAATGAGATGATCACAGCATCCAATATAGATGTCATGCCAGGCGGGACATTTCTCGAAGTCGCAATCTGGCAAAAATCTATAGAAAAATATCTGGACCGAGCCAAAGATTTGAAGTTTTCAGCAATCGAGATATCGGATGGAACGATTGAAATGGACACCCAAACAAGGAAAGATACTATCAAGAAATCTCTGAATAAGGGCTTTAAAGTTATAACCGAGGTCGGGAAAAAAGACCCTAAAGAAGTTCTCCCTATTTCCCTCATCCATCAGTTGATCGAAGAAGATATGCAGAATGGCGCATTCAAAGTTATCATCGAAGCGAGAGAAGCTGGAAAAGGAGTGGGGATCTTTGATGCAGAAGGAAAGGTCAAAGACGAAGAAATCGACAACATCATTGCTGGAGTTAAAGATACAGACTGCTTGATCTGGGAGGCGCCTTTGAAGAACCAGCAGCAAGCACTGATTCTTCGTCTGGGGCTCAATGTAAACCTGGGCAACATCCCTCCGGATGAAATTCTTGCGCTTGAAGCCCTAAGGCAGGGAGTGCGGGGAGACACACTGAAGAAAGCCTACCTGGAAAGAAAGAACTGGGAATAACAAGAGGATTTCCTTTGAGACCGGATACTGCCTCAAGAGATGGCGCGACGTCTGTTCCATCCTGAATTGGATCTCGATTCTAACATTTTAGAGTATATAATATTATTGTAATAATATAAATAATATTAGGGATAGATAATATTATTGAGTTTAATGGGGATAAGTCTTCATTCTTCCCGCAATATGTCAACCGGGTTTGAAACAGCCACTTTGTAGATGAGTGAGGATATCGTTATAAGTGATGTTACGGCAATCAACGCAAATGTGAATACAAAAGGCGGCAGGGTGATCGGTATGTGGTATTCATAATAGGAATCAAACAGGGATTTCAACAGCAAGTATCCAAGCGGCATTGCAACAACTGTTGAGACAAGCAGTACAGTAACGAATTCTTTATTCACAATTCTTACCACATTGGCGATCGTGGCTCCCAACACCTTGCGGATGCTGATTTCTCTCATCCTCTTATCAATGCTGATGGAAACCAGACCGAATAATCCCATGCAGGCAATAATCAATGTAATTGCCGCAGTGAATGAAAAGAGTTTGATTATATTATTCTGTGTTTTGAAGTATGATTCGAATACCTCGTCCTGAAAAAAACCTCTGTAAGGAGTATCCGGTATCAATCTTACCCAAGTCTTTTTAAGGTATTCTACTGTTTGTGGCATGGCATCTGCTTTTACCCTGACGGAGAGGTAGCTAAATCTATCTTCGGCTGCCATACGAAAAATTGCGGGCTCTATTTTTGTGCGGAAAGAGGCGTAATGAAAATCATCTACGACCCCAATAACAAAAAAAGTCTTTTTGTCGATGACAATTGTCTTCTCGAGAGGATTCTCCCAATTCATGCTCTCTGCGAATTTACTATTAATGACTATTGACTGGTCCAAATCTGTGCTGAATTTCCTATCGAAGAAACGGCCTTGCTTTAACCTGATTCCCATAGTCTCCAGATAATCGTATCCTACAAATAAACATTTGAGCTCGTATTTCGTCCCGGCGATCTCTGCAACTGCACCGCCCCAGCCTCTCCCGATATGAGACATTGATCCTGCTGCTTGAAGTATATCGGGATTTTTGTCGATCTCATTCCGGTATTTTATGTAATGTTTTTTGCCGTCAAGCTCGACGACAATGACTTGATTCTGATTGTATCCCCAGTCTCTATTTTTCTGGTATCTTGCATTTTGGACGAGAATAATAGCAGTAGTTACAGTTATGAATGTTAATACAAATTGAAATGTCAGCAAGATGCGTGTAAACAAGGACTTTCCTTTTGGCTTCTGTTTTCCTCTAAGAATATTTGCCGGTTGGAAGCCGGATATATAAAACGCTGGATAAGCACTCCCTCCCAGTGAAGTCAGTACAATCATCGACACAAGAAATGCAGAAAGCTGCATGTTTCCCAAAAGATCTAATTTTAACGGGAGATCAAAAAGGCTGCTGAACGAGGGGATGAAGAACAGCTTGGCCAGCACTGTTCCCAGAATCATGGCAAACAGGCAGAGCAGCGTATTTTCACCTATATATTGAGTTATCAGATGAACCCTGCGGCTGCCGAGAACTTTGCGAATGCCAATCTCTCTCAGTCTTCTTGTTCCTGAGACAATAGCGATATTCATATAATTAAAGCAGGCCAGCAAGAGAAGGAATATCCCAAAGAGGAGAAGGGCAATTAATTCGGTAGGATGAGGCCCCCAAGAAATCCCTCCTTTTATTTTATGCGAATTTAATGAGAGATCAGTTAAAGGTTCAAATATGTAATCTTCGACAGACCAGTCTTCATTGACATCATTTTGTAATTGGATATAGGGATGCATTTGTTCTTTTATGGTGTTGATATCGGCGGGATTTCTCACCTGGACAAAAGTCGCCCACGTCCACTGTTTCCAGTCGTTAAAATCTTTTAAACCCAGGTCTCGTTGTTTCTTGTAGGGGACAAGAAACTTAAACCGAATACTTGAATTCTCCGGGTATTTTTTTGTAACTCCACTGACAAAAAAATCTTCAACGTATTTATCACCGAACTTGATTGTCAATTGTTTTCCCACAGGATTTTCATCTCCAAAATATTTCAACGCCATCTCTTCATCCATGAATAGAGTATTATGACTGAGCAGGGCATCCTTGCTTCCGGCTAATAAAGGGAAGGTGAACATGTCGAAAAAGCCTTCGTCCACAAACATAAAACGTTCATTGAAGACCTTGTCTCCATACTGAACAACACCTCCTCTTGTTTGAATTCGAACAGTGCGGATGATTTGTGGGAAATCATTCTCGACTGCAGGTCCTAAAGGAAGAGGCGAATCTCCCCAGATGCTGATCTGTCCATCTCTGTTTATGACATTTTCAACTAAAAATATCTTGTCTGTATTTTTATGAAAAGAATCCATGCTCGCCCAAAAATCAACAAACAGGAATACAACTATGCTGCACCCGATAGCCAAAGATAAACCAAAGATGTCAATAATCGCGAACAGTTTACTTCTTAATATGTGGCGGTAAGCGATCTTGAAATAGTTTTTAAGCACGACGCCTTAACCCCTTATATTTATTAGTACTTGAATGTTAACATTTATTTATACAAAGAAAAAATAAATTTTAATATACGACAAAAGTAATATTTATTAAAAATCGTGCTTTGGTGTCATCTCTCATATTCAAAGGCTTATCTGAATATGTTGAATCACTTGAATAAATATTCCCCATATCAACTTTGTGGCAGAGAATAGCTAAGAGTCCGTTGCTGTATAATCCAGTCTTAACCTTCTGTTTTGCATAATAAAGCAGTTCCCAAGCAATTTTAGTATCAATTTGAGTTTAATATGGGGAATATGGGTTGAGCTAATCCACTCTTTCCAGGAGCTGGATGAGCACGACATGGTCACCTTCGGGAACTCTAATCCGGCACGATCTCCCTTTCGGCAGACTCACCATCTCATCATCCACCAAGACCTGGTATTTCCCTTCGACCAGAAACTGAATCCTGATATCTCTTCTCTCGATCGCACGGATTTCAAAGGATATCTCGTTCTCTGAATACAGAAACCGGCGGAAGACAGCGCTTCCGTTTGCCCGTAAAATCTCTCTGTCCTCTTCCTTGAGCCTAACCAATGCACGGGAAACGTCCACCTCATAATGGCGGCCCAGGATAGACATTCTTGAAAGTTTCCCCTTTTCTTCAGGATTGATCATCCCAAACCTGAATCCTTCCCAGGGAGTAAAATCCAGGTATTCTTCCAGAGCAATTAAAGTGAAGAGGGGGCCCCAGCTCATAAATTCGTGTCCTCTGGCTGCTCCGGTTCGCGCATCGAAATTCTCTGGACAAAGCTGGTAATTCTCCCAGGTACGGATAAATATCTCATAACTTCTTTTGGCAAATTCGGAGGCCACCGCATCGAATCGATACGCTTTCAATCCTTGATAGACGAGGTAATTAGTGGGAGACCAGATGGCTCCTCTCCAGGAGAAATGGTCTCTATTAAAGGCCGGATCGTCTCGGGATATTGTGGGGATGATAAAGTCTCCCCAAAACTCTTTGGGATTGAGAAGATGCTTATTCATCTGCAAAGCCATCGTTCTATCAGGAATCCTGGCAAGAAGAGGATAAAAATTGGAGGCTGCTTTTTTCGATGAAAATCTTCCATCCCAATGACGATCAAAATAGAAGCCTTCCTTGTCATCCCAGAGCACTCTGTTGATCAAATCTTTCATCTCCTCGTATTCAGAAAGGTAGTGTTCGTAGTCTTCTCTCCTATTCAGAATATCGGCAATTTGAGCAAGGCACCACGCATCCAAGGTGTAAAGGCTGTTCAGACTAACACTGTTCACAGTCAATGTGCCGGTCTCCTGGTTAAAAGAGGCCTCATCCCAATTCGGCAAATCATCCTCTCCTGATTCCCACATTGCTCTCATTTTTCCTTCGGCATTCTCCTGCCAGGATGGAACGATTTGAGGGAGATACTCTGGGTCTGTCCCCCATTCCAGAAGGCCATCGCCATTACCGTCCCTGCGGGATTGACTGCTGGCATTTTCTCCTTTCCAGAATGCGTGCCATCTGACAAGGTAAGGGTAGGCGTAGCTCAACAGGTCTAAATCCCCCAGCCTCTGGAACAGCTTATACACGACATATGACCCAATCGGAGGCTGAGAGCGGTCAGGAGTCCCATCAAATCGGCTGCGCCAGTTCGGAATGTTTCCGTTGGGATACTGAGTTTCAAGCACAGCTTTTATAATTTCTCTGGCATGTTTTGAACTCTCAATAGATACCTCCAACGCATTGAAAAAAGACCCCCATTCGAATATTGTCCAATGCCCTGGATTTCCTTCAGGAGTTGGCAAAATCCGGTTTCGCCCTAATGGGATATAAATCCTGTTATGTCCTGGCTGGTAGAGAGTGTTCCAGAACAGATTATTTGAAATGGCTCTTGCTGCCCCTCCGTAGAGTCCTTCCACCTTCACTCTTCTATTCTGGTATCTTCTCTCTTCCTCTTCCAGAATAGAATCAATGGCTCTTCTATTTTTTAAGCGGTTAATCTGATCGTTGATGGCGTCTTCTTCTTCCCCCAACCCGGCAACAAAATAGATATATTGATCGTCTCCCGTAGGGAAAGAAAGAACCACTTCTTCCCCTTCGGATTCAGTCGTGCTATTTCCTTTGGGATCAGTCCAGAGCAAATACTGAAAGTCACTGAATCCTGTGTTTTCTCCTTTGACATGTCCATTAGAAAGAACACGATACTTTCCCCCAGTATCCCAGGGGAAATAGTGCACAAGATGAATGATCATGTCCTCTGGAGCCCTGATTCGACCGACAACGGTTCTTTCATCCTGGCGAGACCACTCGAAAATAAACGTATCATATCTGGAGGGGGGCTTGATCAGGATAGGAGTCTCATCTCTCATGTTAAACGGCAGGCTTAAATCGAGTTTCAACCTGGCATACTGACCGTCAGGAGAATGAGGACCCACTTCAGAGATCAGGTAGTTAACATCATTTCCATCCACGATTTCTCCCTCTTTTTCTACTCTAAACCGAAAAGCAAATACATTGTTTTCTTGAGGAGAGAGAACCAGTCCATTCCACGCTCTTGCTTCCAATGCTCCTATATAGATATTTTTCCACGGATACTCGATTTCAGGGTGGAGTCCACCTGTAAAAAGAAAAAGTAGAAGGAAAAAAAGGAGGAAATATCTCTTTGTTCTCACCAAAACAATCTTCTCAGTTAAAATCCGTCTCTATGAGTAATTTAAGGAATATCACAGATTTAATCAACACGTTTCTCTGTCCTGTTAGACGAATGAGAAGCTCCGCTTCCCTTTCAAGCATTATAACACAAAAAATAATAATTGCAGGAAATTTCAGTTTGTAATGGAAGTATACTCATTTCCGTTATGGATAAGCCTGGGGTGGAGTCTCAGGGATGATCAGGCTGGGTGTGGAGAAAAACCGTGTGCTCCGGCTTTTGGGTTCATAAAACACGCCTCTTTTTCCCCAGCGATGCAAAAGAGGCTCGGTTTCAGGCTCCGCTCTCCTCTCCCTTCTGGAGAGGAACCATGCCCGCTCCGCCTTCAAACGGTTTTTTTCACCCATAAGCCTTCGCAGAATAAGGGTACTGATTTGGTGGGGCAAAGCCAGCGTGTTTTCAATGCACTCAGCCTGATCTAAAGCACATCTTGTTATCATGGTTTTGAAGATACTTCCGTTTAAGTTCACTTATCCAAACGGTTTAGACCATATTTTTTGGCCCAGTCCAGTGCTTCCTCATACTCACTTCTCTTGATTCGCCGGGCGATCTCCGGATAATCGAATGCTTTATGTTCGGGCCGGTACTGCCTCATGAGGTTGATGTAAGTAGTCGTGGAAAGGTTTTCTGCGACAAACTTTAAAAATCTTTCTGTACCAGCTATCCTGTTGGGCATTATCAGATGTCTCAAAATGAGTCCCCTCACAGCAATTCCTCTACTATCTTCAACTAAATCTCCCACCTGGCGGAATATTTCCTTGAGTGCAATCTGGACATAATAAGGATAATTGAAAGCTTCGGATGAGTACTTGGCCGCATATTCAGGATCCATGTACTTGCAGTCAGGAAGATAGATATCCACTATGCCATCCAGGAGCTGCAGAACATCCAGTTTTTCATAACCACTTGTGTTATAAACCAAAGGAATCCGCAAACCCTTCCGGGCTGCTATCTGAACGGCATTCACTATATTGGGCAAATAATGCGTTGGAGTCACCAGATTGATGTTGTGGCAACCGATATTCTGTACTTTGAGCATCGTCTCCGCCAAACGTTGATCTGAGATCTCAATTCCTTCGCCTTCAATACTGATTTGATAATTCTGGCAAAATACGCACCTCATTCCGCAGTTAGAGAAAAAAATTGTTCCCGACCCCCTTTGCCCCACTAGAGGACGTTCTTCGCCAAAATGCGCTTGTGCACTGGAGACCTTTACCTTAGAGGTCGCTTGACATTTCCCTGTTTGACCATCCAACCGGTTAACTCGGCAGTCTCGGGGACAGAGTTGACAGCTTTCATAGATTGACTGTAACTTTTTCACACGCTTAGACAGCTCTCCTTTTCTCTCCAAAGCAAGATAGGAGGGGTATATCCCTGAACCTTGCGCGTTGTCAGAGAAATTCCATGGCATACCGGGAATTGATTTTGAAGGGAGGAATAAAGCTGAACCCATTAATATCAATGATTCGCTCATGAAATTTCGTCTGGATATCTTTTTCATTTCTCTACCACCTCGATAGTGTTAATATACATAAGAATCGGCTGACTGTAAACAAGCGGAAAATGCAGGAATGGAGTCAAATCCGACTGTCTGGATTCTATTTTCCTCCCAACGAGCTGAGCGAAAGAAAAACTTTGAGGATCAGGCACCTACCTTATCCGAATTGAGGATGAGAATAAAGTCATTGGGATCAAGTCTCCATTTCTCATTTTTACACACAAAAAATATTAGAAAAAGAATTATACAAGTAAGAGAGAAAATGGAGAATGACGACCTGATCCCCTTTACAATACTCCGTAAAACAATTCACTAGAGAACAATATTTTTCTTAAGTCACATGCCGGATGTGGCCTTCAAATTTCTTATATTCTCCTGAAGAATATATAGCTTCGATTTCCCGGAAGAGAACCTCGATTTCTTCCATCTTAGAGTAGAAATGGGGACCAACCCTTATAATATCCGGTTCTTTTCCTTCACCTTTTCGGAAATCGACTTTAATTTTCCTCTGCTCCAGAGCCAGCTTGACAGCAAAAGCATGCGGCAATCCAAAGGAAACCGCTCCCCCTCGCAAATGTTCTTTACCGGGAGTATACATGTGAAATCTTCTTTCCTTTGCCTTTTTGAGAATCAAATCAGTTAAAGCCAATGATTTTTCTCTTACCTCAGGTATCCCTATATCATTGATAATTTCCAGGCCTGCTTGAGCCGTATATAGAGAGGGAACAGGAGGAGTCCCGGACATGAACCTGTAGCTACCTTGAGCGAACTCCATATCTTGAGCAAAAAGGAAAGGCTCTTTGTGAGCAAACCAGCCGGTTAGATATGGCTGAAGCCTTTCGGCAAGCTCCGGTCGGATATAGAGAAAGGCATTTCCCGGTCCACCACACAGCCATTTCAAACAGCCTCCGATATAAAAATCAACACCGAGCTTCTTGACATCCACTGGAATCGTTCCAGGGGCATGATACCCATCAATCAAAGACAAGGCTCCAGCCTCACGGGCTCTGGCAGCAATCCGTTGAATATCCTGAACATACGCGGATTTGAAGTAGACGTGAGATGTTGCGACAAAAAGAGTTTTATCATCAATGGCTTTAATAATAGTCTCCGCATCCAACCCTGGCTCTCCCCGGCTGCCCAGCAATTCGACTGTCCATCCCATAACATCGGATATTTTTGAGACTGCATAAATTATCGAGGGAAAATCATGGTCTGTCATGACAACTTTATTTCTCTTGTCATCCTTTTTGTCTCCGGAGTGAAACTGAGTGGAAAGAACAACCCAATGACAGAGCGTGGCATTAACCTGCATGGTGACTTCATCTTCTTCGGCTCCGAGCAGAGATGCGACTTGGTTTCCGACTTTCCCTGAAAGGCCCCACCACTCTTTCTCCCAGGCACTCACGCCATCCTCTGCCCATAGTGAATAAAAGCGGTTCAGATGGTCTGCCGCTTTTTTCGGGACAGCCCCGAGTGAATTACTGATGAGATAGACGCACTGCTCAAGGATAGGAAATTCCTTCCGGATAGTCTCCAGATCCCGTTCTAAATCCCAGCTCATCCCGGACTCTAGGCTCCTTTCATTTTACTTCGAAAAAAGATTAGGCTTTTGCGTCTCATCCATTTAGCTTGTTTAATCGATTCTCTTCCATTTTGTATGGGTAATTGAATGACTAAAATACACG
>CAZSGR010000032.1:0-21214 GCA_964606185.1 uncultured Eubacteriales bacterium | reverse complement strand
GCACCTGCTTTGTTGCGGCCCATTCGCGGTGGTAAACCACAGCTTCATGAACCGCGCCTCGCATCTGCAGCGACCTCGACTCGTGAATAACACAGGTACCCTGGATTATTCATAAAATCTGCCGACACCTTTTTCAAGACACCTTTGAAGGATAACAGATAATCTTATGTCGGCATCTTTTCCCCTTCGGGCTTAGTAAAATTGTCATCGCGAGCGAAGCGTGGCGATCTCATAGTGTATCGACAATTTCACGGGATTGCCACTGTCGCTTCTCTCCTCGCAACGACGTCTACTTTGTTCCAGCAAGAGCGGTGGACGACCACAGCATCACGAGCAATCGAAGAGAGCGTGGTGATCTCATCATTCTCCGCAACCAGCATGAGATTGCCACATTCGCTACGCTCTTCGCAACAGAGTCTACGGCAACCTCGACTCGTGAATGACCCAGGTACATAAACATAAAGGGGACGTTCCCCAAGGGGACACCTCTCCTATCTAGACTTTAAGAAGCTTATATAGAATTCCAAGAAGGAACATTTCATTCATAGGATTTTACATTCCATGCGTGAGAGCCTTCTCATATAAAATGAAGGAGAGGTGTCCCCTTGGGGAATGTCCCCATCTTGCCCAAAGATTTGTCCATCACAGAAATAGAGATGCTTTTTCACATGTTGATTTTATTGACCGGGCCAGGTAATTGTGCAATAATTTTTAAATTCAGCAGGTTATTTCACTCATGAAAACTCTGATTGGAATTCGAAGAGAAGATAAAAATCCTTGGGAAAGAAGATCTCCTTTGATCCCTACTCATGTGAGGGAAATTATCCAGAATAATCCCATAGACATACGGCTTCAACCATCCACAATCCGCGTCTTTCCGGACGAAGATTATCAACGAGAAGGAGCCAGGATAGAAGAAAACCTCTCTTCCTGCTCGATTATTTTGGCTGTTAAAGAAATTCCTGCTCATTTTTTTAAAAGGGATAAAGTGTATGTATTCTTCTCTCATACCATAAAGGGACAGCCGTACAACATGCCTATGCTCAAGAAAATGATGGATCTTGGCTGCACCTTGATCGATTATGAAAGGATAGTTGACGAAAAGGGCCAGAGGCTGCTGTTTTTTGGCGGGCAGGCAGGTCAGGCCGGGATGATCGACACGCTGTGGGCATTAGGGCAGAGGCTGAATCATGAGAAGAAGGAAAATCCATTTTCGTCGATAAAACAGGCGTTCCATTATGAAAGTCTGGTTGAGGCCAAAGAGGAAATTGAAAGAGTCGGATGGAAAATCCATGAAAAAGGCTTCCATCCATCCTTGGTTCCTTTGGTTTGTGGTTTTATGGGATATGGCCATGTCTCTCAGGGAGCACAGGACATACTTGACCTTTTGCCTTTTGACGAGATTCCTCCCGGAAAAATCTCTTCCCTCTATGAAGAAAAGAATTATGCATCCAACAAACTTTACAAAGTTGTCTTTAAAGAGGAGCACTTAGTCGAGCCTCGTGAACCGGATATAGAATTTCAACTCCAGGACTACTACGACCATCCCCAGAATTACAGGTCAGTCTTCGATCCCTATCTTCCTTTTTTAACTATCCTTGTCAATTGTATCTTCTGGACGCCCGACTACCCAAGATTTGTCACAAAAAAGAATTTGAAAAAACTTTTTTTGGAGAACGCCCGCGCTCGTTTGCGTGTTATCGGTGATATCTCCTGCGACGTCGAAGGTTCTGTGGAAGTGACCGTTCGCTCAACAAAACCCGATAATCCTGTTTTTGTTTATGACCTCGAGGAAGATGAAGCCAGAGATGGAGTGGAGGGAAAAGGACCCGTTATCATGGCCGTAGATAACCTGCCTGCGGAGATCTCCCTTGAGTCATCGATCTTCTTCAGCAATACTTTGAAATCTCTGGTTCCCTCTTTAGCCGCTGCGGATTTTTCTGGAGAGTTCGAGAACTGTGGCCTTCCCAGTTCTGTCAAAAAGGCTGTCATTCTCTTTCGGGGGAAGCTGACCCCGGATTATGAATACATGAAAAGATTTATTTAATTTCTATAAAGGAGTCATATCATGAATAAAGTCTTAATTCTAGGAGCTGGACTGGTAGCCAAGCCGTTAGTCAGGTATCTTCTTGACCAGCCCGATTTCAAGGTTGAAGTAGCTAGCCGGACAGTAAGCAAAGCTGTGAAGCTCATCGACAATCATCCTGATGGAGAAGCCAAGGAGCTAAATCTGAAGGATGAAGAAGGCCTGAAAAAGGAGGTTGCAGACTCTGATTTAGTCATCAGTATGGTTCCCTATGGATTCCATCCGAAAGTGGCCAAATACTGTATCGATTTTGGCAAGCATATGCTCACCACCTCTTACGTGAGCGAGGTCATGCAGAATCTGGACGAGCAAGCTAAAAAGGCCAACATAATGATTCTGAATGAGGTCGGACTGGACCCGGGAATCGACCATATGGAAGCGATGAGAATCATCCATGAAGTGGAAGAAAAAGGTGGGAAAATCCAGAGTTTCACTTCTTATTGTGGAGGACTGCCTGCACCCGAGGCCAACACCAACCCGTTCGGGTATAAATTTTCCTGGAGCCCCATTGGAGTCCTCCTCGCCGGGAAAAACTCAGCCCAGTATCAAAAAGACGGTCAGCAGATTTTTATTCCCGCAGAGGACCTCTTTAAAGATCCTTCCTTTATCAACATCGAGGGGCTGGGTGAATTCGAGGGGTATCCCAACCGGAATTCTCTCCCCTATATTCAGCTCTATGGAATCCAGTCTGCAGATACCATGCTCAGAGGAACACTCAGGAATAAAGGCTGGTGTTCAACCATGAAAAAGATGGTCGATTTAGGGCTCCTCGATGAAGAGGAAAAAGAATGGGATGGTTTGACTTACAAAGACTTTATCCGGAGATTGATGGGTAGCCCCGCTGAGGAGGACATCCAGAAAGCGTTGAGTGCGCATCTCGGTATTGAGGAAGACTCGGATATCATAAAAAGATTTGAGTGGCTTGGCCTCTTAAGCGATGAGAGTATACCTGTTTCGAAAGGATCAGCCCTGGATATTCTGGGTGCCAGGATGCTGGAGAAACTGCAGTATGAAGAAGGAGAGAGGGATATGATTATCCTCCAGCATCAATTCGTCGCCTCTTATCCTGATGGCAAAAAAGAGAAGATCACATCAACATTGATTGACTACGGTATCCCCAATGGAGATTCTTCAATGGCCCGGACAGTCGGACTTCCTGCGGCCATCGCTACGCGACTTGTCTTAGAAGGAAAAATCGAAATGATTGGAGTCCATATCCCTGTTATTCCAGAGATCTACATCCCCATCCTCCAGGAATTGAAAGAAATGGATATAGTTTTTACGGAGAAAAGAGAAGAGCTGTAATTGACAAAGTTCACAGGACGCCTATCTTTATAAAGGGAGGATAACTTGAGACGAAAGCCTGCAGTCGGGGGATATTTTTATCCTGGATCGGAAGATGCTTTGAAGAAGATGGTCGCGGGAATGCTCGACACTGAAATCGAAAAAGAAAAAGCCATATGCGTGGTTTCTCCCCATGCTGGATTTGAGTACTCGGGTTCCGTGGCCGGAGCCGTTTTCTCTTCTGCCGAAATTCCGGAAACTTTCGTCATTCTCGGACCCAGCCACAGACCCATACAATCTCGTGTGGCAATCATGACAGAAGGAGCATGGGAAACTCCTCTGGGTGAGGCACAAATAGAATCCTCACTGGCAGAGCTCATCATGAGTCATTCTCCGCTTATCGAGAAAGATGAAATCGCACATGTTCATGAACACTCTCTTGAAGTCCAGCTTCCTTTTATTCAGTATCTGAGGGAAGATGTGGTAATTGTACCGGTATGTCTTTCGTACCATCTATCATTCAAAGAACTGGAGGATTTAGGTAGAGCCATCGCCAAGGGAATCAAGGGTTTTAAGAAAGATGTGTTGATTGTGGCCAGCACAGATATGAGCCATTATGTGGATCAAAGTGTCGCTAAAGAAAAGGATTTTTTGGCGATTGATAGGATTCTCGAACTGGATGCCCAAGGCCTTCATGATACTGTGGAACGGGAAAACATCAGCATGTGCGGCTTTCAACCCACGACTTCTGCTTTAGTCGCTTCGAAGGAGCTTGGCGCAGAAAAAGCTATGCTCATAAAATACCAGACTTCGGGAGACAGGACTGGAGATTACAGTGAGGTTGTCGGTTATGCCGGGATACGGATAACCTGACTCTTTTCAAAGAGTTAACAGAATCAACAGGTTGGTTCTCCATCCTTTCTTTTTTCCATTTAGATAAATAGGTTCTCTTCCATTTTTATAGGTAAATTTATGACTAAAATACACGGAAATGTCATCGCTCCTTTCAAATTTTGAACGCCATTCCCTCCCCCTCCATCTCGGCGGATAAGCGAAGGGCAGTGGGGAGAAAACCGTTTGAAGACTGAGCTGGGATCAGGCCTTATCTTGATTGCGAGATTAATACCTGATTTGAACCTTACTGGCATCAACTCAAACAAGGCCTGACCCCGAGCAAAGCTTGAACCATGCAGGCACGGTTGGGCCGTGGTTAATGGATAAAGAAAAAATCATGGGAGCCAATCTTTAACTAACTTATAGATATTAAAAGGATTAAAAGGATAATCGGGATGCATTAGCAGAATGTTTCTGAGCAGCGGTCATTTGACAAGATTTAAGGTTTAATGCTATAAAATTTTTTAGAGTAAACACATGCGAGCCTCTAATTTAAGAGAGAAGGATGAGCTGATTCTCAACCTGATAATTGAAACCTACCTGAAAAGCGGAACAGCGGTAAGCTCTGGATTAATTGCCCAGAGGAGTCTTCTATCTGTATCTCCGGCAACAGTGAGAAACATAATGACCAAACTTGAAGAACATGGATATCTGTATCAACCGCATACATCCGCGGGGCGTATTCCTACAGATAAAGGCTTGAGATTTTACGTGAATCATTTGTTTGATGAAGCGCTTCTTCCTGAGAAGCAGGTCGAGTTGCCCGAAGATTTTCCTCTTGAAATGAGTGATTTTAACTCACTCTTGAATCGTGTTTCAAAAATGCTGGCTGAGCATTCGGATAATTTAGGGTTTGTTCTTTCACCGAGAATCTCAAAAATCAACTTTCGTCATATTCGCTTTATTAAGATATCCGAATTCAAGGTCATCATCATCCTGATCACAACCTCAAACTTTGTGTTCAACGAGATTTTCCAGACAAAAAGCTATTTTACTCAACTCGAGCTTGACAGAGCCTCGCAGTATATAAACCAGAATTTTGCTGGGAAGAATTTTATTTTTGTTCGGGACTATCTCTTCAAGGAGCTTCCTAAATTCAAACTCGAGTATGAGAATATAATCGATAAATTATTTAATTTGCTCAAAACTTACATAGCCCAGGAAGAAGAGGAAAATCAGATTTTCTTACAGGGAGCACCCAAGCTTTTAGAGAAGCACGATCTGTTTGAAATGGGGAAGTTGAGGGTCCTTTTTCAGAATTTCGAAGAAAAGGCAAAACTGGCCAAACTCCTTTCTGATTTCATCAGTCTGGATCGAGTCAAAGTGCTGATTGGATCCGAACTGAACATTCCAGACATAACTGATTGTTCCCTCATCCTTTCCCATTATGGATACCACAGTCAAATCCTTGGCTCTTTGGGTATAATCGGACCGAAAAGAATCCCGTATAAAATGATCATTCCATTGGTGGATTCTATTGCCAACAGACTCAGCCAAACCATCAGTTTCACCCACTAGGAGGAAAGATGACAAAGAAGACAGCCAGTCCTGCTCAAAAAGATAAGAGCCAAAAGCCAGCACAGGATAAAACACAGGCATTGAAGGATAAATTGAAGAGAAAAGAAGGAGATATTAAACTCCTCAAAAAAGAAAATGAGAGTTTGAGAGAACAGAATTTGAGAAAGATGGCTGATATGGAGAATTTGAAGAAAAGAGTTGCACGGGAAAAAGCCGAGTTTTACCAGTATGCCCTCTCTGAGTTTCTGACGGAACTCTTTGCAATCCTGGATAATTTTGAGAGGGCCCTCGGGAGCAAGACTCAAGGAGATGGGAAGAGTTTTCGAGAGGGTATTGAGATGATCTACAAACAGTATCAGGACCTCCTGATCAAATACGGAGCCAAACCGATAGAAACCAATGATAAAAAGTTCGACCCTCATCTACATCAGGCTTTTATTACTGAAGAATCTGAAGATGTAGAAGAGCCTGAAGTCATTGAGGAATTACAGAAAGGATACACGCTCCATAACAGACTTCTTCGTCCTGCCCTAGTCAAAGTCGCCGTTCCAAAAAAGAGCAAGTAAACATGGGGCACGTTATCGGGATTGATCTAGGAACAACTAATTCTTGTATCGCTCATCTCGAGGGGGGAAAACCTAAAGTCATCCCTAACCTGGATGGACAGAGAACCACTCCTTCTGTAGTGAGTTTCACAGATGTCGGTGAAAGGTTAGTTGGAAGCTTAGCCCTGAGGCAGGCCACAACGAATCCCGAAAATACAGTCTCGGCCATAAAGAGGCTTATCGGTAAAAAATTCGATTCAGGAGTGGCTAAAAAGGCCAAAAGGAAAATTCCTTATAAGCTGACGGATGCTCCGAATGGAGATATCTTGATCACGCTGGATTCAGAAGCCGTCAGCCCGCAGGAAGTATCTGCGATGATCCTCGAGTATTTGAAGGAATGTGCTGAATCACATCTCGGAGAGGAGGTGTCTGAGGCAGTGATTACTGTTCCTGCCAATTTCAATGATCACCAGAGAAAGGCCACAAAGGACGCCGCCAAGATCGCTGGTTTGAAACCCCTGCGTATCATAAACGAGCCCACTGCAGCCTGCCTGGCTTACGGACTCGAAAAGATGAAAAATGGTATAGTCGCCGTTTATGACCTTGGAGGAGGAACATTCGATATCACCCTGATGGAAGTGAGCGATGGAGTTTTTCATGTTTTAGCTACCAATGGGAATTCCTATTTAGGAGGAGAGGACTTTGATGATCGGATTGTGGATTGGGTCGTTGAAGAATTTGAAAGAGAGAACAAGATCGACCTCTCCAAAGATATTTTCGTTCGGCAGCGGATAAAAGAAGCTGCGGAAAATGCCAAGAAAAGTCTTTCTTTCTCCTGTGAAAACAAGATTCATCTCCCTTTCATCTATTCTGA
The DNA here is from genome assembly GCA_964606185.1 of uncultured Eubacteriales bacterium. Taxonomy (GTDB): domain Bacteria; phylum Acidobacteriota; class Aminicenantia; order Aminicenantales; family Aminicenantaceae; genus SOIA01. Next base: position 14,013 of record CAZSGR010000032.1, on the reverse strand, counting down.
TAAATCCGGGACGAAACATATAAAATTAGATCTTTCCAGAGAGAAATTGGAAGATTTAACGACAGATTTGATTGAAAATACTTTTCCCTTTATAGAGAGGGCGCTCCAGGATAGCAAATTAAATACGAAAGATATTGAAGAAGTCATTTTAGTTGGGGGCCAGACACGGATGCCCAAGGTCAAAGAGATGATCAAGGATTTCTTCGGGCAAGAAGCCGAGGAAAACATCAATCCTGATGAGATTGTGGCAATGGGAGCGGCTGTCCAATCCGGGATTATGGAAGGGAAGGCAGACGAGTCGGCTCTTCTCCTGGATGTGACTCCTCTTTCACTGGGAATAGAGACTGAAAATGACTCATTCGTCACGATTATCGGGAGGAATACGACTATCCCCACAAGAAGAACAAGGGCTTTCACAACTGTCAGGCATAACCAGAAAAGAGTGCGTGTCCACGTCCTTCAAGGCGAGAGTGGGAAGGCAGCAGAGAACATCTCGCTCGGCGTGTTTAATTTAGTGGGAATCGCTCAAGCCCCGGCTGGGCTTCCCCAGATAGATGTCACATTTGAGATAGATGCGGATGGAATCGTCAAAGTGACAGCCAAAGATGTGGATTCCGGAAGAGTCAAAAAGATTGAAGTCACTCCGTCCTCTGGCCTTTCTAATGAAGAGATCGAGAAGATCATCGCCAAAGCTCAAGGTGAAAAGAAAGATGAAGAGGAAAAGAAAAAGGTCGAGGAAAAATGAATAGAAGAGATTATTATGAAATCTTGAACATCTCACGGAGTGCCTCTTCACACGAGATTAAAAAAGCTTACCGTCAGATGGCTCTGAAATTCCATCCAGACAGGAATCCAGGCAATAAAGAGTCGGAAGAAAAATTTAAGGAGGCCGCGGAAGCGTACAGCATTCTTATCGACCCTGAAAAAAGATCGATTTATGACAGGTTAGGTCATGATGGTCTGCGAGGAGAAGGCTTTAGCGGTTTTACAGGATTTGATTCTTCCATCTTTGAAGATTTCGAAGATATTCTAGGAAATTTTTTTAGTTTTGGGTTCGGAGATATATTCGGGACGAGGCACCGGGCGAAGTCACACTATCCTCAGAGAGGCAGAGATCTAGCTCTGGAGTATGAGGTGACCTTGGAGGAATGTGCTTTTGGAGTGGATAAAGACATCAAGCTCAACCGGGTGGAACTCTGTTCTGTTTGCCATGGTTCAAAAATGCGTCCTGGCACTCAGAAATCAGTCTGTCGCACATGTCAGGGGAAGGGGCAGGTCCGATATCAGCAGGGATTTTTCGTTGTTTCGCGCACATGCTCAGCATGCAGAGGAGCAGGAGAAATTATCAATTCCCCCTGTTTGGAGTGCAGGGGGAGCGGGAAAGTCAAGGAGAAGAAAGAATTGAAAATAAAGATACCTGCCGGAGTGGATGACGGAACGAAGCTCAGGATTGAGGGAGAGGGAGAGGCTGGAGATCAGGGGACACCACGGGGAGACCTGTATGTAATTATCCGTGTGAAACGACATGATTTTTTCGAGCGGGATGGGAATAATCTCTACTGTGAGATTCAAATCCCTTTCACCCAGGCTGCCCTGGGAACGACTGTCGAAATTCAAACACTTGACGGGAATGAGCAGCTCAATATCCCCATAGAAACTCAGCCGGGGGAAATCTTTAGGCTGAAAGGAAACGGGATAAAAAGTATTCACAGTTATAAAAAGGGCGATTTATTCGTTAAGGTCAACGTGGAAACTCCTAAGAATCTAACAAAGGAGCAAAAGGCCTTACTCCAGCAGTTGGCTCAGTCCAGGGGAGAAGAGTTCAAATCCCAAAGACGAAAATCAAAAAAAAAGGGAAAAAATATTTTTCACTAAAGCAAAGTTGACTTCAAATCGTTTCTCTATTAAACAAAGCAATATTCGTTCTTCTTCTGTTTTTCTGGATGGAGAAGAACACCATCATTTGAGCAGAGTGGCCAGAATCAAGCCAGGAGAGAAAGTGTGGCTCTTTGACGAGCGGGGAACAAACTATTTGGCAAGAGTAGAGGAGATCACCAAGGAGAGGACACGGCTCGCTATACTCGAGAGGCGGGTCCCTCCTGAACCTAGAGTGGAAATCACACTTGCCCAGGCGCTCATTAAATCAAAAAAAATGAACAGCATTATTCAAAAAGCAACCGAGTTGGGCGTGAAGACAATCATCCCCGTTATCACAGCGAGAACGGTCGTCAGAATAGAAGAAAGGGCTGAAAAGAAACTGGAAAGATGGCAGAAGATCATTAAGGCGGCGGCCAAGCAGAGCAAAATTTCCTTCTTTCCCTCGATATCCTCTCCTGTGACACTCGAAAAACTGGTGGAAGAAAGGGATGAAGCCAAGAAGCTTGTGCTGAGCGAAAACACAGGAAGATATCTGAGGGATATTCTCGTCCAGGGCTCTGGTCAAGATGTCAAGAGGGAGGAGCTTCCCTCGTCTGTCATCATCCTTGTGGGGCCGGAAGGGGGGTGGACCAGTGAGGAAGAGGAATATATTCTAGGCCACGCATATGAAGCTGTGAGTCTCGGGAGGCAGGTCTTAAGAGCTGAGACAGCCGCTCTGTCCAGCCTGGCAATGATCTCTCATTTTTGGAATTCATGAGATGTTTCTACAAGGACAAAAAGTAGGCAAATACCAGATATTGCGGTCCCTTGGCAGTGGGGGTTTTGGTTCTGTATTCCTGGCCAAGGACACATGGCTGAACATTAAGGTCGCTATCAAAGTCCCTCATAAACAATCCTTAGAGCTTTTTAAACTATTGAAAGAGCCACGGCTCCAGGCAGTGTTGAATCATCCGAATATTGTACGGATGATTTCAGCTGAAAAGGAAAATAAAGTCTTTTTCATGGTGATGGAGTACATTAAAGGAAAAACTCTGGAAAAAATCCTTGAAAAAGAAAGGACTCTTGATTTAGAGAAGGCTGTTGATTTTATCACTCAAGTCTGTTACGGCGTGGACCATGCCCATAAAAATAAGATTGTCCACAGAGATTTGAGGCCTTCAAACATAATCGTCTCAGAAGATGGAACAGCGAAAATCACAGATTTTGGAACTTCAGTCTGGCTGAACAATATCCCCTATGCATCCACAAGAATCGGGTCTCCTCCGTATATGGCTCCTGAGCAGTTCATGGGAAAGGCCACTTTCACTTCGGACATATATTCCCTGGGTTGCATTTTCTATGAAATGGTTACAGGCGAGCCACCGATTATTGATCCCGATCCATTCAAAATCCTGGAAAAGGCAAAAAGTGGGAAGATCAAGCCACCTCGTTTGAAAAACGACGCTATCCCCAAAGATATCGATGATATTATCATGCAGTGTCTTGCGACCAAAACAGATCAGAGGTATCAAAAACCCTCGGAGATTATCAGGCGTCTTGCCGTTTTTAAGGGTAAAGACTCGAAAAAATCTGAAATTGATGACATCCTGGGCCGGATTAAGGCAAGAGAAAGGGGCGTGACTCGTCCCTGCTGGAATTGCCGGCGACCCTTGCCTCATAAATCAAAAATTTGCCCTTACTGCGGCGAAGCTGTTTAAAAGAAATGCGAGTAAAGCGACAGAATGAGCGCTTTCGTTTTTTACTGAATTGACTTAAACAGGCTATTAAGATAAGATGAATTCCAGTTTACTGGTATTATAATAGCCAAACAAATAATAAATCTATGTCATTATACTTAGGAGTCATGAATGAGTCCATTTAATGAGAAAGACGGAGTAGTCTGGATGAACGGGCAGTTCATCCCCTGGAAGGATGCGAATATCCATATCGCATCCCACGTCATCCATTATGGCAGTAGTCTGTTTGAAGGATTCCGGGCTTATGACACTCCAAAAGGAGCCGTGATTTTCCGTCTTGATGCTCATATCAAGAGGCTTTATAATTCGTGCAAAATGTACCGCATGGAAATCCCGTATACTCAGAAAGAGTTCGAGAAAGCCGTTATTGAAACGATTAATGAAAATAAGCTAAAAGCCTGCTATATCCGACCAGTTGTCTACCGTGGCTACGGGAGCTTAGGAGTTGATCCTTTTCCTAATCCGATCGACTGCGCCATTCTTGTCTGGGAATGGGGGCAATATTTGGGAGAGGATGCACTGGAAAAGGGAGTGGATGTCAAGATTTCCACCTGGCAGAGAATGGCCCCCAACACTTTTCCAGCCTTGGCCAAATCCGGGGCGAATTATATGAACTCTCAGTTGATCAAGATGGAGGCAATACTGGAGGGCTATGTGGAGGGCATTGCTCTGAATGTGAGAGGACACATATCTGAGGGAAGCGGAGAAAACATATTCCTGGTGGTGGATGGCAAAATACATACTCCACCGCTGTCTGCATCCATCCTTCCTGGTATCACAAGAGACACTGTCATCCGTTTATCTAAAGATGAAGGGATTCCTTTTGTTGAAGAGACGATCCCTCGAGAAATGCTCTATATCGCTGATGAGGTCTTTTTCACAGGCTCTGCAGCAGAAATAACGCCTATACGATCCATAGATAAGATACCCATCGGAAACGGTAAAAGGGGCCCGGTTACCAAGAAACTCCAGGATGAATTCTTTGGCTACATCGACGGGGAAAAGGGAGATAAATACAACTGGCTTGTGCATATATAAACTCAATTTAAGGAGTAAAGTTGATGAAAATTGATGATTTTTTGAAAATAGCGATTGAAAGTGATGCTTCAGACCTTCATTTAAAACCCGGAAATCATCCTATACTTCGTATCAACGGAGTTCTCAGACCTTTAACCTCATTTCCCAGATTGAACGCAGAGCACACAAAACTTCTGGCAGAGCAGATCATGACAGGCTCTCAAAAAAGCTTACTTGAAGAGGACTTGGATCTGGATCTAGCCTACAGTTTTGCGGGCTTTGGCCGCTTCAGGGGAAATATTTTCCACCAGCGGGGATCTTTAGGCATAGCTTTAAGAATTATTCCCCTGGAGCCCATGTCGATCAAAGAGCTGAGATTACCCGAAGTTCTGGAGATGATCTCTCTTGAACAAAGGGGACTTGTGCTGTGCACCGGGACAACTGGAAGTGGGAAAACGACCACGCTAGCGAGTATGGTCGACTTCATCAATACCCAGCGAACGGAAAATATAATCACCATCGAAGACCCGATTGAATACCTGCACAGAGACAAGAAATCAACTGTCTGCCAGAGAGAGGTAGGTGTGGATGTGAAAAACTTCTCCAGGGGGCTCAGAGCAGGACTCAGGGAAGACCCTGACGTCATTCTCGTGGGAGAGATGAGGGATAAAGATACGATAGAAACAGCCATTGTCGCTGCTGAAACCGGCCATCTCGTTATGAGCACCCTTCATACCCTGGATTCGGTGGAAACAATAAACCGAATCGTTTCTGTCTTCCCCCCTCACAGCCAGAAACAAGTCAGGTTTCAGCTCTCGAGTATCTTGAAGGCTGTCATTTCCATGCGGCTAATTCCTGAAAAAGGAGGAAAAGGAAGGGTTCCGGCTGTAGAGATTATGATCAACACTCCTTATATCCAGGAATGTATCATAAAGAAAGAAAAGACAGCACTCATCAGAGATGCTATCGAAGCCGGCGTTTCTCAGTACGGCATGCAAACTTTTGACCAATCGATTCACTATCTTTATAAGAATGACCTGATATCTTTTGAGCAGGGTTTGAGATATTCGTCGAATCCTAATGACTTTAAACTCAGAGTGGCAGGCATTCAATCCTCAGCTGATGTCTCTCGTGAAGATATGGAAAGAGGGATGTCCGAAGTTGGGAAAAAAAAATAAAGTAATAAATGAAGTCTCAGGAAATTCGTGAAACTTTTTTAGACTTTTTCGCTGAAAAAAAACATAGAGTAATCAAAAGCTCCTCCCTCCTGCCTAAGGACGATCCCACCATTCTATTCACAAACGCGGGGATGAATCAGTTCAAGAACACCTTTCTCGGCCTAGAGAAAAGAAGCTACAAGAGGGCCGCCTCTGTTCAGAAATGCATGAGAGTCAGCGGAAAACACAACGACCTGGAGCAGGTGGGAAAAACCAGCAAGCACCATACTTTTTTCGAAATGCTAGGAAATTTCTCTTTCGGCGATTATTTCAAGAAGGAGGCCATCGAGTATGCCTGGGAGCTTATTGTTGAAGCATTCAAGCTAAAGAAAGAAAACGTCTACGCCACGGTGTACGAAGAAGACGATGAGGCCTACAAAATCTGGAATGAGACCATAGGATTGTCTTCCGACAGGATATTTCGTTTCGGAAAAAAAGACAATTACTGGGCAATGGGAGAGACTGGTCCCTGTGGGCCCTGTTCGGAAATTCATTATGATCTTGGGTCTGAGATAGAGGAAGGGGATCCTTATCCTTTGATAGAGAAGGGGAGTGACCGCTTTTCAGAATTGTGGAATCTCGTGTTCATGCAGTTTCATCAGGATGAAAAAGGAATGCAGCACCCCTTGCCCTCGCCTTCTATCGATACAGGTATGGGACTCGAGAGGTTGGCTGTGGTTCTTCAAGGGCAAAAAAGCAATTTTGACACGGATCTTTTCCAACCTCTTATCCGGGAGGTGTGCGACATCGCGGGAAGAGAGTACCCGTCTCATGATGAAGGCGATATCGCAGTGCGAATAATTGCTGACCATATTCGGGCTGTATCCTTCCTGATCTCGGACGGAATCATGCCTTCCAATGAGGGCCGGGGCTATGTTTTGAGAAGGTTGATTCGCCGGGCTTTCCGCCAGGGGAATTCAATAGAGATCGAAGATCCCTTCCTTTATAGGCTGGTGGGAGTGGTGAGTGATATCATGAAGGATGCGTATCCAGAGCTTCTTCCTTCTGCAAATTATATCTCCAAAGTCTGCCAATCCGAGGAGAAGCGTTTCGCATTGACCCTTTCTTCTGGGCTTCGGACCTTCAACCAGTACATCAAAGAAGCCAAGAAGGACGGAAAAAAAGTGCTTTCCGGGACAAAAGCGTTCAAACTGTATGATACCTACGGCTTTCCGCTTGACCTCTCCAAAGAGTTGGCTGAAGAGCAGAATATGGACGTAGGGGAGAAGGATTTCCATCTTGAGCTCGAAAAGCAGCGCGAAAGAGCACGCCTCTCATGGGAAGGAGAAGAGAGACAGAAAGGGAAGAAAGTATATGAACAACTCAAAGGGCTCAGCGTGGAGTACGTGGGGTACGAGCAAGAAAAGGTTCCAGAAGCGAGGGTCACCGCTCTTTTGAAAAAGGACCAAATTGTTCAAGAGCTCAAGGAAGGGGAAGAGGGAGAGATTTTTCTCGATCAGACTCCCTTTTATGCCGAAGCGGGAGGGCAGACTGGTGATTCAGGGATTTTGAAAAGTACGCATTTTGCCGCAGTCGTTGAGAGCGCATTTTATCCCACACCTGATCTTATTTCCCATAAGGTGAAGGTGATATCAGGAAAAATCAGGGTGGATAACAGAGTGGAAGCGGCCGTAGATGTGCCAAACCGAAGGAAAATCAGTAACAACCATACCGCCACTCATCTTTTGCATGCGTCTCTCAGGCAGATCCTGGGCGACCATGTCAAACAGGCCGGATCGCTCGTGGAGTCATCCCGGCTCAGGTTCGACTTCACCCATTTCGCGGCTTTGAGCGGCACAGAACTCGAACAGATCGAGCTTCTTATCAACGAGAAAATAAGAGAAGGCATCGAAGTGAAAACCAAAGTCACCACGTTGGAAAAGGGACTCGAAGAAGGAGCTATCGCTATCTTCGAGGAGAAGTATGGGGAAAAGATCAGGATGGTCACTATCGGTGATTTCAGTAAAGAACTCTGCGGAGGTGTTCATGTGCACTCTACAGCACAGATCGGTCTGTTTAAGATCATCGCGGAATCCAGCATTGCTGCGGGCATGAGGCGGATTGAAGCCTTGACAGGAGAAGAAGCCTTAAAGCGAACACAGGAGGCGGAAGAACTGCTGATCGAAGTCCAGACAGCCCTGAATTCTCCAAGGACAGGGCTTCTCGCTCAAATAGAGAAGTTAAAGGAATCCGTAAAGAGTAAAGAGAGAGAAGCTAAAGCCATGAGACAGAAGATGGCCAAGCAGGAACTCAAAGAAAAAGAAGGAGAGGTTAAGCAGATTAAAGGGATTTCTGTCCTCATCCAGATGGTGAAGGGATTGAACAACACAGAACTCCGAGAGCTGGCCGATTCTCTCAAGCAGAAGATTGGCTCAGGAGTAGTAGTCTTGGGATCTGCCTCCGGGAAGAAGGTCTTTCTGGTTACTGCCGTAACCAAGGATTTGATAGCCCGTATAAAGGCCGATGAGTTGGTCAAAGAGGTCGCTTCACGGCTAGACGGCGGGGGAGGGGGGCGTCCGGACTTTGCCCAGGCCGGAGGAACCAAGCCTGAAAAGTTGGAAAAAGTGTTGGAAGAAAGCTATGCAATCGTCGAAAAAATGATTTCTTGAAATTGGGATCAGGCCTTCAAAGCCTGACCCCGATTTAAATAGAAAATCACCCCAAAAGGGGATTGAATAAATCCAGGAAATCATTCATCATATGGAACTGATAATAAAAAAGATGATGAAGAAACCCGAAGCACTGAGATTGAAGATTTTCGGAGCGACTACGCTCTTCGTGCTTGTTGTTTTTCTCTCTCTGGAGACTCCTGTTCAGGCTGAATCCGGATATCCCGGAAGATTTGACGCCCTTATCGACTCCATCGCTAAAGATTATGGATTAGAGTCTTCCCTGATTCATTCCATCATCCGCACTGAATCCGATTACGACCCTAATGCTGTCTCTTCCAAGGGAGCGGTGGGGCTCATGCAGCTCATGCCAGAGACGGCTGAAAAATATGGGGTCAGGGATCTTTACGACCCCAGGCAAAATATCTTGGGGGGAGTCAAATATCTTATAGATTTAATAAGCTCCTTTGATAGAAAGACCGATTATGTGCTCGCCGCATATAACGCCGGCCACAATGCAATAAAAAAATACGGGGGAATCCCTCCTTTTCCTGAGACAAGAAGATTTATACAGAAAGTCAAGACCACTTATCCGCACTCCACTATTCGAAACAGGACTAAAATATTTAAGTACTATGACGATTCAGGGAAAGTGGTATTCACGAACAGCCGTGTTCTCTATTCTCAGAATAAGAAGAAAAACCGGGAAAATGAGAAGTAAAGGGCTGTTTTTTTCTCGCAAGGGATACTCAAGCGCTTTGGGTGAAATCCACACTCCTGGAATGTCTTAAAGTTGACCTTTGACGAGAAAATTCTGGGGAATGATTTCAAAAGTTGCCGGTAGCGTACCGACTTGTTCGCCATCCACTTCAATGAGAACGTCTTCCTCCCTGCCTCTGGCATATGCTTCAATTCTACTTCCCCGGCTTATAGATATTTTTGGATGAGAGAGATGGGTTCCTGTGTAGATCTTCCAGACATTCCGGAAGAATTCCAGCTTCTTCATGCCTTTGACGAGAACAACATCGAAGAGTCCGTCATCAAGCTTTGCTTGTGGCGCAATTTTCATCCCTTTACCGAAGATTCTTCCGTTTGAGATGGTCCCGATGAGATATTCATCCTCCGGGAGATCCTCCCCGTCTATTTTTATGTTGATTTTCTTATTCTTGTAACTCACAAAAGTGGAAATCAAGCATTTCAGGTAAGATGACGCTTTCCGCTGCATCCTGTTTTCATTAACTTTTTTTACGACTTCTCCTCCTATCCCGAAATCTGAGACATTCAGGAAGAATCTCTCGTCTTCTTCTCCCGCATGATTTTTAAACCTTACCCTTCCGGTGTCTATTAAAGAGGAGGGAGCATGAGAGACAACCTTCAGTGCATTCTTCAGCCCCAATGGAATATTCAGGCTTCTTGTAAAGTCGCATCCTGTTCCCGATGGCACGATTCCCAGAGCCGCCTTTGGATTGATAATTTTCTTGTCTTCGTAAAAGCCGTTGGCAATTTCATTGATCGTTCCGTCTCCCCCGACTCCCACAATTAGTTCTGTGCCTTCTTTTATAGCGACTCGGGAAATTTCAGTGGCTTGTAAGGGTTTTTCAGTGAATTCATACTTGAATTCTTTTAAAAAACTTTTCAAACCATCTTTGATTTGATTCCATTTTTTCCGCGTCTTTCCCTTGTTGGATTCAGGATTGACGATTACCTGTGTTTTCATGGGCATTCGGGATTCCTTGAGGGGGCTGAGGAGGTTTTTTCTTGAAAAGGGATACGCCAATGATACCACCCAGCGCTCCCAGAGCAGAGAAGATGATTCCGCTGACTAAAAGCTCGAAAAGAATCTTCGGAACGGTTGTTTCGAAGGCACCCTCGCCAAACATGTCTTCGAATCCAGGAGGCATCTCTTGCATGTATTCGGCAAACCTTTCCATCAATCTCTGGTAGAATTCCCTGTTCAGAGGCGTCAATATCACCTCAACGATTGTTTTGACCACAGCCGCAGCGATTCCTGTGAAAACACCGATGATGGCACCATCACTCGAAGCCAAAGGTTCAGGAGTGTTCTTGCCGAGAAGATATGTGGCTAGCATTGCTCCTCCGATAATCCACAGGCAGCAAAGGCAATTGACGATGGGAATTCCCGAAAGTAATCCTGCGATAGCGCCTCCGATTAGAGCCGGCGTCAGCACGAGTGTTTTTTTATCGTTCATCCTTCCTCCTTCTCTGTCCGTTTTTTCTATTCTATTTTGATTTTCATCTGGATTTCAAGGGATATTTTCAAGCTATTCAGCCTTTTTTCGGTCTCTATTGATGAAGAAATCTGAAACACCGGTGATGAAATAGAAGGGAAGAATTAAGCCCCAGAGGAATCCTGTCAAAAAGCGTATCCAGTTAGAAGTGTTCCAGATATGGAAAAAATTTCCCATGGCATCGAATACCAAAGGGGATGTGACAAGGATAAAAATCCGGATTCTGGGCAGTACTGTGTCAGAGAATCCTCTTCGAAGAGCGTAAAGCCCCATTCCTCCTAAAAATCCAAAATAGATGCCCAGACAGCGGCCGCAAACGGCAAGAGGGTATCCGAACAGGAAAAAGGATCGAGCAGGTATTTGATGGCAGATGGGTGCAAATATTAAATAGGCGAAGATGTTTAAACCAGAGGCTTGGCTTTTGAGGTAAGGAGCAAGGAAGATGAGCCCTAACCAGAGAAGAATCCCGGCAAGAGTCAGGAAATAAACGAGTCCAACCTTGTTTTTTCTTTTCATTTCAGGAGGTCTTCCGTTCGAAAAAGACAGATGAATTCCTGGAGAAAAACCTCTCTTTATGCTTTTTCTTCATTGATCGATTGCCTCTTCAAGCTAACCTGGATTATTCACGAGCCGAGGTTTCTGTAGACATTGTTGCGAGGAGAGAAACGACAGCAGTGATTTTATTTAAATAATAGATTGAGATTGCCACATTCCCTCCGGTCGCTCGCAATGACATCACTCTACTTGAAGTTACCGCGTACAAACAGGTTGCTCGCGATGACAATTTATCTAAAAAAAGGTCGTCAGATTGCTCGCCCGAAGGGTAAAAAATGCCGACATAGATTGAATGAATGAACATAAAAGAAAGTCTGAATCTTGATCCTGAGAAAAACTTACTTAAAGAGTTCATATCATCAAAAATGATATATAGTGCCGGCATATTTTATGAATAGTTCAGGCTAACTGAGAGGAGAGAGTTTGTCAATTCAATAACTCGCACGATCACGGAAAGCACACACAGTCTTCCTGGCTCTGGCACTTTATACCCCAGAATGAGTACAAAATCTGTAATGAAAGAATGTTTTCGGAATTCCCTTTGCTCGCTTCGGATTTTCCAAAAACATTACTCAGCCTGATCTTTCCTGAGACTCCACCCAAACTTTGTCCATCACGGAAAAAAGGATGCTTACGAAACAAAGATAAAATTTGACAGAATACTCCTCAAGGTGTAAATTTGATTTTGCCTTTCTCATACTTTTATACGGGATGTGAATGGTAATCCTGGATTAAAGGAGGTCATGATGAACGCGATCAAAACAAAAAAGGTCATCTCATTTGTTAATATATTCCTTCTTCCTATCGCTTTTCTTTTCTCTCAATCTAAAGACGCGCAAAAATTATTGGAAAGCAATATAGAGGGAGTAGTCATTCTCATGGCCATAGGGGAAAATAATACTATCGTGGGAGAAGGAACGGGATTTATGGTCGAGCGAGGAGTCATTGCCACAAGTTATCAACTAGTTTCAAAAGCCGTGAATGTGACGGGGAAAAATTCCAAGGGGAAGGAAGTCAAGATAGATGGCATCCTGGCCGTGGATAAAAATTCAAACATTGCTCTGCTCAGTGTCAAAGGAAAGGCGCCGGCCTTTACAATAGGGAGTCCAGAGGAATTGGAGCCGGGCAAAAAAGTCTTCGTCATCGGCAGCACTGAATCTGAGGAAATCATAGTTTCAGAGGGAGAGGTGAAGGGTGTGTTCGACCTCGCGGCTGGCCAAAAAGTCGTTCAAACCTCGCTTGATGTACCGAGATATTTTAACGGAGGGCCGATTTTAGGAGAAAATGGTCAAGTCCTGGGCATACTCATTTTCTTTGATAGAAGAGTCAGAATTACTGTTCCGGCTAACATATTGAACACAATCCAGAAACAGACATTGATCAAATGGAAGGACTGGCAGCCAGAGGACTATCTGGAAACTTCCGAAGGATCTTTGTTCGCAGGAAAAGTCGCATCCCTTCTCGATGAACCAGGGAGTGCCCAGTTTTTCCTCGAGACAGCAAGGAAGACAAGGCCTAATGACATCGAAATTTATTCTCTTTTGGCCTCAGCTTATAGCGCTATGAGAAATTTCGAGATGGCGATTTCATCCTATAATAAGATTATAGAACTGGATAAGAGCCGGGATAATGCATATTACGGATTGGGGATGACCTACGTCAAGATGCGCCGCTTTAATGATGCCTTGCCAATGTTGGAAAAGGCGGTTGAACTCAATCCCGACTATATGAATGCCTACTTATACATCGGCAATGCCCATCAGGACCTCGGGAATTTTGCTAAGGCTGCTGACGCGTACGAGAAATTTCTCGAATCCCAACCTGAAAATGCCTGGGAGACATATTACAACCTGGCCGTGTGTCGAACCGAATTGGAACAGTTTGATAAGGCCATTGCTGCTTTTCAAGAAGCATTTAAAGAGAAGCCACAAGACCAGAGAATTATTTATGACCTGGCCCAGGCTTATGAAAAAGCAAAGCAGTATGATAAGGCCGAGGAATACTATTTGAAGATTTCCGAGCTGACTCCTGAGGATCCGGTAAGAGCTTATAGAGCAGCCCTGATGATGTATGACAAGGCCAAAATGACTGACAAGTCGATCGAGATTGCCAAAAAAATAAGCGAAATGGATTCCAATAACTACGAGAGCTTTTACAACCTCGGATTTATGTATCAGAATGCCAAAAGGTACAATGAAGCGATCGAGGCTTATAAAAAGGCTATTGAGCTCAATCCAGGCTATGAATTTTCCTATTCAAGCATTGGCTATATTTACTATCAGCTTGGAAATTACAGGCGGTCCCTCGAGTATTATGGAAAGCTAGTAGAGTTTGTTTCCGATAATCCAGATTACTGGTATATTATCGGTGTCGATTATATGCAGCTTAAAGATTTCAACTCAGCTCTAGAGCCGCTGAAAAAGGCTGTAGAGCTACGGCCTGACCATGCTTATGCCCTCTTCAACCTGGGCGTGACATACTTGAATTTGCATGATAACCTCAGCGCCCGAGATGTTCATAAAAAACTTAGGGCAGTTGATCCGGGCTTGGCTAAAAAACTTGAGCAGCATCTCAGATAGGACAAAAAACCTGAATTATTCATAAAATTGGCCGACACCTTTTTCAAAAAAGCTTTTGCGGATAACTGATCATCATATGTCGGCATCTTTTACCCTTCGGGCAAGCCGATCTCACCAAATCTGCTTTGTTGCGGCCCATTCGCGGTGGTAAACCACAGCTTCATGAACCACGC
>CAZSGR010000031.1:11227-21363 GCA_964606185.1 uncultured Eubacteriales bacterium | reverse complement strand
ATATGTGTAACCTGTTTATTATGAGTATAATCAATGTTATTCTGGAAGAAAATTGAGGGAACTCCAGAGATTGACTCTTTTGGATGGGAATGTTGATTGGAGAAAAGGATATTTTTATGTCAGCAGTTCTTCATACAGCTCAGCAATTTTTATAACCATGGTATAATGGCTGAATCTTTGAGCCATCTTTTTGCCGGCTTCTCCCATTTTTCTTCTTTCGTCTTCATTCTGGATGAGAATCTGAATGTGCTTGGCCAGCTCTTCCGGATTTTTCGGGGGGACCAGGAAGCCGTTCTTCCCATGGGTGATCAAATCGGGTATGCCTCCGACTTCGCTGGCCACTATCGGGATTCCATGAGCCATGGCTTCCACGAGCACTCTCCCCATCCCCTCATTCAGCGAGGGGAGACAGAATACATCGAAAATCGAGAGAATGTGCGCGATATCATCCCTCCAGCCCAGGAAAACGACGTTTTTTTCTTCGCCGGCCTCCTTTGCCTTTTTTTGTAAATCTTCTTTGAGAGGGCCGTCTCCGGCAAATAGAAAATAGGTGTTGGGATGTGCAGGAATGATGGTTTGGGAAGCCTTGATCAGAAATTCAGGGCCTTTGACGGGAACAAGCCTGCCTGCTGTTCCCACCACAAATGAATTTTCGGGGAGTCCGACCTCTTTTTTGAGCTTTGTTTTTTCAGCCAGAGGGTATTCCTGGAATTTATTCAGCTCGATCCCGCTGTGGATAACCGTTATTTTTTCCTCCGGGCAGGTCCTGTAAGAGATGTAGTCTGCTTTTTCTCTGTGGGTCAGAGCCACAATCTTGTCAGTCATCCGGTTGGCTAGCTTTTCGAACAGAATAAATATTTTTGTTTTCAGGGGGCCGAAGTAACCAAAAAAAACATGGCCGTGCGGAGTGTGGACGATAAGTGGAATTCCTGCAAGCCTGGCGGCGAATCGGCCCAGAAGGCCTGCTTTTGAGGTGTGAGTGTGAACAACATCGAATTTTTCCTTTGCCAGGAACCTCCATATTTTGAATAGAGCGATGGCATCATAGACTACATTGATATTTCTCACAAGAACAGGAATATGGATGTATTGAATCCCGCATTCCTCGACTTGAATTCTTCTCTCCTGGCTCGGGTCTTGGACTGGCCCGCTCATCAGAGTCACATCATACCTTTTTTTATCCAGTCCTTTCACAGTCAGAAAAGTGTTTTCCGCAGACCCGCCTTTATCCAGGCGGGTGATGATGTGGAGCACTTTGATCTTGTCAGGCATGTCTATCCAGTCTTTGTTTAACGGCCTCTATTACGTCGTTGACCGTGATTGAATCCAAACATTCGGCGTGATCACAACGAACAGGTTTCCCGGCATAACAGGGACTGCAGGTCATATCTTTCCTGATCACAGCGGATGAGTCTGGATAGGGTCCGGTCCGCCCCGGATCTGTGGGCCCGAATATGCCGACGACCGGAGCATTCACGGCAGAAGCGACATGCAGAAGCCCGCTGTCGTTGCTGATGAACAGGCTGCATTTTTCTATCAAAGCGGCGGTTTCGGAAAGGGTAGTTTTACCTGTCATGATGAGTGGCTGGGATCGCATCATCCCGTTTATGTCTTCAGCCAGTTCTGTTTCTTCGGTTCCTCCAAAAAAAATCACTGGGGCACCCCAATCGCTGATGAGTCTATCGGCCAATTGCGAAAATCTCTCTTTGGGCCATCTCTTGAAGCCAGCCTGATGGATGCCAGACCCGGGATGCACGCCCACGACTAATTTTCCTTCGAGGTTGTTTTGAGCGAAATATTTTTGAGCGTAGTTTTGGTCTTCTTTGGATCTCTGGATGAACAGGCTCCGGTCTTCGACTTCTATCCCCAATCTCTGGATCAAATGAATATTGCTTTCCACTTCATGCTGATTTTTGTTAAACGGGACTCTCAGATTATAGGAAAATCCTTTTCTGCTGATGTTTTCTCCTAGCCGGTACTTGATTCCCGCAAGGGTGCAGAGAAACCCGCTCTTCAACGGATTCGTTCCGGTTGAGGTGATGCTCAGGTTGAAATTTTCTTGCCTGAGCTTTTGAATAAGTCTGATGTTCCCTGACAAGCCTGTGAATTTTTTGGGCTCGATGATAATCTTTTGGTCGATAAGATTGCTTCCCTCTACGGCTTTTTCAGCGCTGTAGGGACCCAGCAGAAAACTAAAGGTGGAGGAGGGGAGAGCCTTCCGCAAGGCTTTCAGAGCCGGAGTGAGAAAAATCATGTTTCCGATCCCGCCCATCATGATGATCAAAACATTCTTGGCTTTGGAAAAGTCGAATTGTTTCATTATCTTATTTTTTTGTTTTTTTGATCTTTAATATTTGAGTTTCCGCTGCTTTGAGCATGTCCTCGACAGTGATCGATTTCATACACTCAAGTGTCTTTATCCGGCAGTGACCCTCGTTACAGGGCACGCAGGGAAGGTCCTTGCGAATGACTATATGTCCCTTTCCTTGAGGCCACCATCTCTCCGGAAGAGTCGGACCCATGGTGGACACGGTCAGTGTTCCTAAGGCAGTGGCCATGTGGAGGGGACCTGAATTGTTACAGATTAGCAGATGGCAGGATTGAAGAAGAGAGAGGAGGTCTCCCAAAGGTTTGTTGAGAAAAACTAAAGCTTGGCTGGCCATCTGCAGCGTTATTCCCTGGGTGATTTTCTCCTCTTTGGGCCCGCCTATAAGGACGATGCGGGCTTTGTGTTTTTCGGTCAGCTTATCCGCGACTTCCGCGAACCGCTCGGTCAGCCATCTCTGGGTGGGATAGTATCCTCCAGGATGAATACCTATGAGCAGCGTATCGCTTTTCACACCCCTATCCTGGAGAAATTTTTTCACTGTGTCTGTGGCTTCTTCGGAGGCGCTTATGTTGAGGCTTTTGTCCTTAGTTTCCAGTCCGATACTCTTGATTATATTTAATATCTCATCGATGGCATGAATGCCTCCTTTTGTAGGCTCGACTGGCCGGTGGAATAGAAGGCCGCGCTTCCAGGTGTCATATCCCACTCTGAATTTGGCTCCGCTCAACCAGGTCCACAACGCCCCTTCAACGGTGTAGTCGCAGGTGAGGTCCACGGCCAGATCGAATGAATTGTAAGATAATTTTCTGACTTGCTTGGCTTTCTTCAGGAATGATGAATCTTTGCCGTAGGGGACGACAGCATCTATGTATGGAATTCTCTCCAGGATGTCTTTGGTGTACGCATCGGCGAAAACAGTGACCTGGCTCTTTGGAAAGCTTTCCTTGATAGCCCTGAATGCGGGGAGTGAAAGGATAACATCTCCCACTCTTTTCAGGGAAATGACCAGGACACTTCGTGTAGATTTTCTGTCAAATTCCTTTTTTTGCAGACGAGAGGTCAGACCTCCCAGAATGATAAACTTGAAGGCTCTGATGCTCAAGTACAGGTTTTTAAAAGCTTTTAGAATTTTTCTCATCGAGTGCTCTTTCTTTTATGGTTTGATTGCATAGATTTTAAATGCCTCTCCGTAGTTCTGTCTTGTGAGTGAGTGAACAAAAAATGTCAGAAGGTCCACTATTTTTTTAGGGAGTTCAATCTGAGCGAGGTCCAGTTTTGTGTCGAGGACAACGTAGCCTGCCTCTTTAAGCAGTCGAGAGAGAGCGCGAGGAGAAAAGTGCCACAAGTGCAACTCCTTGGCGTGTATTGAAAATAGCTTTAATCTTTTTCCTTTTGCCAAAAAATACAGGACCCGGGTGATGATGTTATTCAGATTCGGAACAGCCACGACCAGCAAGCCGCCCTTTTTTATTATTCTGTGAATTTCTTTGAGTGTCCCCATGGGATCAGGAAGGTGTTCCAGAGCATGCCAGAGAGTCACCACATCAAACCGGGTGGAAGGAAAACGTGCCTCCTCCAGGTCTCCTCTGAAAACTTCGATTCCATAGGTCTCCTTAACGTATCGGCAGGCATATTCTGAAATCTCTGTTCCGTATACTTCGAATCCGGATTCTTTCGCGAGCTTCAGGAAAGTTCCTGACCCAAAACCCACATCCAGCAGATGTCCTCTCTGTTTGTATTTCAGAAGCTCTTTCAACCTCTTTCTCCACATCGGGATCCTTCTCTTCATCTGTTTTTCCAGCCATTCTTTGTAGTAATCTTCCTGGTAATGCTCCTCGATCAATCCCTTGTCTGGCTGGGGATTTGTGAAGACAAGGCCGCATGCCCTGCATTTCACAGCTTGAAAAGGTCCCTCAGCCTTCTGGACCAATTCTGTATCATTCCCGCCGCAGAGATTACAATTTACCGCTTTTGGCATAATAGTTCCTCATACACTTTCTCGATCTGGGAAATATTTTTCTCAATGCTGAATAGCTTTTCTGCCCGTTTCCTTCCCGCTTCGCCCATTCGATTCCGTTTCGTTTCATCTTTAATTAAATCTACGATGGATTCGGCCAGGGAACTGAAATCCTCAGGGGGGACCAGGATTCCGGTGGTTCCATCCTCGACTGCTTCAGGATTTCCGCCAGAGTTTGTGGCTATCACTGGCTTTGAAGAAGCCATGGCTTCTATTATGACACGGGAAAGTCCTTCCAAGTGAGTGGATGACGGGAGGACAGCGATATCCAGCATGTTCATCATTCGAGGAATGTCCTCCCGGAAGCCGGTGAATACGACTTTTCCGGAAAGGCCCAGCCCCTTGCTCAAATCCTCTAATTTCTGTCTGTACAATTGATTTCCATCCCCGACAATCATGAATTTGACTTTGGGAGTTTGCTTTAATACTTGAGCCGCGGCCTTTAAAAATACATCCTGTCCTTTTCCCGGGATCAACTGGCCCAATGTTCCGACAAGGATCCAATCCTTATCGATCCCAAACTCCTCTCTCGATTGACTGTCTGGCTGCGGGGAGGCGAAGTCGGTCAAATCCACTCCGTTATAGATGATTACAGCCTTTTCTTCAACAGACTCAAATCCATGGAATCTTTGACTGGCTGCTTTGGATACAGCGATTACCTTGTGGGCATGATTAAACAGGAATTTTTCGAAAGATTTTTTCTCCGGAGTACTGACACGAACATGCCAGATCAAGGGCGTTCCAGTGAGTCTTGCCGCTCTTCCGGCATAAAAAGCTTGACGGGGAGAATCGGTATGGATCAAATCAATTTTTTTCAATTTAATGAGCCTTTTGAATTTGAATACAGTTGCGGCAGTCGAAATGATATTCGGACTCTTTATGCGTCCCATTTTGATTATCTCTGTCTCGATATCTTGTTTTTCCGCTTTTTCGACCAGCCCTCCCCCGGATGGACAAACCAGAAAAAGCTTGAATTTTTTTCTATCCAATCTTTCTAAAAGCAGAAGGAGGCTTCTCTGTCCGCCTCCGAGCATCTGCCCGGAGAGAGAGGTAAACAAGATATTATGTTGTTTCATCTGTCTTGACTTCTCTATGGTTGATTAAAGACTGGTACACATGCTCTATCTCTGACAGCATTTTTTTCCTTGTGAACTTCTCCTTGACCCTGGTTCGACCCTTTGCTCCCATTTCTTTTGCCTTTTTTGGGTTCTGGAGGAGTTCGATGATGGCTTTGGAGAGTGCTTCCGGGACTCCTGGGGGCACAAGGAGGCCTGTTTCGCCGTCATTGACGACTTCGGGTATGCCCCCGATGTCAGTCGCGACCACAGGCCTTTCTGCAGCCATGGCTTCGATGAGCGCTATGCCCAGCCCTTCCCTGGTGTGTGAGGGGAGCACGAATACATCCATCAGGGATAACATCTCCGGGATATCCTTCCTTGTCCCTGTGAAAATCACAGAAGGATAGATGTTTAGATTTTTTGCTTGATCCTCCAATCTTTTTCGAAGAGGCCCGTCTCCGACTATTAGAAATTTGGCAGAAGGAAGTGTGCCCAGCACGAGAGAAGCGGCTTGAATCAGGTATTCGTGCCCTTTATGAGGGGTTAGAGAGGAGACTGTTCCGGCCACAGGAGCTTTCTCATCGATCCCGAACTCAGCTCGATTGATTGCTGTGCTTTTTAACGGAGAAAACCGTTCTTCATCGACACCGTTATAGATGACAATTGTTTTATTATCTGTGATTTTCTCAATATTTTTCACAAAACTCTCGACCGCTTTGGAGCAGCAGATGATCTTATGGGTGAAGCGGCTCAGCTTCCTTTCAATCATGAGGTGTCTTTTCCTGTACTCCCAGTATGTGCTGTGCACATGCGCGAGGATGACAGGGATCCCGGCTCTCCTGGCGGCGAGCCTGCCGATGACCGAGGCGAAATAACCGTGTGTCTGAACGATATCCGGCCCCGCGTCTCTGAGCAGACGAGTCAATTTGAATGTGTTCAAGGGATTGCGGTAGCTGGATATACCCAGGATCTTGACCTCTATTCCTTTTTCACTGAGCTCAGTGGCTGTTTCGCCTCCTCTGGTCACACACCAGACACTCGCTTCATATTTTTTTCTGTCCAGGCCCATGGCGGTGTCTGCGATGACCCGCTCAGCGCCACCGATTTTCAGGTCTTCGACTAAATGGATCACTTTAAGAGGGATCATGTCTTCTCTTTTCGGGCGGCTCCCATCAAAAGTGGCGTTATGACCTGAGGGGCGACAAATCCCTGTATCTGGAAGAGCTTGGCCAGAAAAAAGCGAGTTATCCGGGCCAATCTGGATTCAATGGTGCGTTTGAATGTGCGTGTGGAATAGTTTTCATAAGGCAACACCTGAATGTCCCGGAAGCCCGCTGTCCAGAAGACCTGATACAGGCTTCTGTCCGTGAATCCCACTTCGTGCGTGAAGTCTTTGTATCTCGAGTAGACAGCAAAGGGGTTTCCCATGTTGGGCGTCCTCATCAGAAACACTCCTTTATCCTTTAAGGCAGCATTCACCAGCTTTAAAAATTTGACGATTTCTTCTTTGGGTATGTGCTCCAGGAGGTCATTGGCCACGATCGTGTCGTACGTTTTTTTCTTTTCTTTGAGAAATTCGAACGCATCCGCTTGTTTCACACTTTTGGATACGTTTTTCCTGCAGAAATCGACCTGCTGAGGAGAAATGTCAATACCAAGAAAATCCGTGTAGCCCTTTTTTTCCAGGTAATACAGAAAATGGCCGGTCCCACAGCCAATATCCAGGATTTTCGCTCTTCTCGCTGAGGGGATGAATCGTTCGTAATTCAGCCTGAATTGGAAGAGGGAGTTTTCGTATTCCTGTGGCGAGAAAACATTGGAGTGGCTGAAAATCGAGGAAAAATACTCGTCAAAAAGCTTTTTTCTTTTTTCTGTCATCCTCCGGCCTCGATCACGGAAAACATCTCTTTCAGTCTGTTGAGATAGGTGTGTTTATGAACGGTCTCTTCATACCCTTGACTGGCAATTTTTCTCCTCTCTTCAGGCTGTCTTAAATAATAAGTGATTTTTTTCCTCAAGTCTTCAGTATTTTTAAAAATGACAAGGTGTTTCCCGTCCTGGAAGAGGGATTTCACATCCCTCTGGTCATCCACCAGGAGGAAACTCCGGCAGGCCAGGGCCTCATATACTCTGGGGGCGGCTTGGTAGCAGAGCGTCTCTTCATCCTGGAAATGGATGACGATGTTAATCGGGCTGCTGCTAAAAATCTTTATCCATTCTTTCGGTTTTAGCTGAGTATTCCTGGTTAGCTTTTTGAGCGGCGATTTATGAGCCAGTTTATTCCATCCGGGCCCCCAGACTTTAAGGTCAAAATCAGCCAGTTTCTCCAGCGCCTGAGCGCGGTTGGGATAGTAGGAGCCGATGAAACTCACATCACTTCCCCATTTTTTCTTTTCTTCAGGATTGACATCGGCCGGCTTATGAATATCCGGGTCACATGCAAAAGGGAGCCAGTATGTTTTTTTGATTCTCGCCCGGGCCATTAATTCCTGGGCTTCTGTACCCCCACAGAAAATAAAATCGTAGTCAGGAGCTGCGTTCAGTATGGGCTGGAAATGGCGGGGAGCGTCTACTGTCCAGAGAACGGTTTTGATTCCCTGGCTTTTGATTTTTTGAACTGTTTCCGGAAGGATTCGGTTCCCGCCAGCCACGAGACAGAGGTCAGGATTTGTGGAAGACGAAAGAGATATGAGCTGGCGGTTGAGCTTTTTCAGGTCAATATCCTGGAGGAAACGCACACTCTTTCTCAGCCTCCCTGGGATGACAAACGCCCGGTCGTCAAAGGGAATGAGCTCATGTCCGAGTTTCATGATGCTTCGCTCTGTGTATTCAGTGATAGTCCAGAAAGAGGGATTGTGATAGCTGGAAAAGAGAACTCTCATTTTTTTCGTCTTAAAACGGATTTGATCATCTCCATGAATCCGGAGAATATTTCTCTATCATATTTATCTATATAGTTGCTTTTGAAAACAAAAAGAAGATAGACCCCTAGAAAGACCAGGCCGTTGGCGAAGAGGAGGATGAACGCATCGAATCTATTCGCAGGGGGACCGGGATAAAGCTGGCTTATGAAATAGCCTGCGAACAGGGAAGCTCCGAGTGAAACCAGACAAAAAAGGAAGGGACTGGCAAAGACCTTTTTAATGATAGAGAAGAGAGATTTTCCGATGCGCCGGTTGAAGGAGTAGAAAAAGGTGGATGAGCCGATGATGCCAGAGGATGTGGTGCCTAAAAGAGCGCCTGTGAAGCCCAGTTTGATGATGAGGATGATGCTGAGCGCAATATTCAGGACAACTATGAGTACAGAGGACCGCATCTCATACTGGGGTATCCCCATACCCCGGGCGATGAGCCTGCCCATGCTCACAAGAAGCATGAAGACATAGCCGACACTCAGCACCTGAAGAGCCAGGACAGATTCCTCGAAGCCCGGGAAACCTCGATTTCCCATCCACAGGACTATGATGAGCGATGCGTTGGCGATGATGAAAAAAGCCAGCGGAAAAGTGAGAAGACTGAGGTATTTTGAGCCTCGTGCATACAGTTTTTGTAGATTCTCTCTGTCTTCTAAAGCATGGAGCTCGGATGAAGCCGGCAGGATGGCCGGGAGAAGCTGTTCAGGAAAAGAGCGGGCGATTCTGGCGATTTTGGCGCCAATCTCATAAGCGCCGACAAACGCAGTATTCAAGAAGTAGCCCAATAATATTTTGTCCACATGCGTATTGATCAACTCGGATATGCTCGCAATGCGAATGTTGACTCCATAGATAAAAGTTTTTTTAAAGATATCTTTGTTAAAAGAAAACGGTCTGAACCGCATTTGTGGGAAAATTTTATAGGCAAATACTATCTGGAGAATGACTGTGAAAGCCGCCACGATCAATCCGCTCATCACAAGGCCTTTGAGGCCAAAGCCCAGGCTTAAAAACAGGATAACGCCTGTTGCGTTGACCAAGGAAGCCAGGATGGCAATGATGTTCGTACTATCCATCCGCTGAAGTCCGAGGAGGACAGAACGGAACACCGCGAATGAACCTCTGATAAAGGAGATCAACAGTATTCCGATGAATACCACAGAAACCGTGTTGAAAATATCGGGTGGAATATGGAAGAGTCTTAAGACAGGCTCTCTGAAAAGAAAGATCAGAGCCGCCATGATTATCCAAAAGACTGTGTAATACGCCCAGCCCAAATTGATCACATGGTTGCATTGTTCAAAATCCCTCTTGGCATGATACTCAGCGATGAATTTGACGAATGCTCCTCCAATGCCCGTGAAATCCAGAAAGCTGAGATAGAGGACGATCACTTCTAAAAGAACCCAGATTCCAAACTGCTCCATTCCAATCCTGTGAATGATGAAGGGGATGAGGAGCAGGCTGACGAGAAGCTGCCAGGCATACCCAATATTGTTGAAAACCGTGTTCTTGATAACTGTGCGAGATTTTCCTAATGCCATTTTTGAATCAAGAAGAGGCTTTTTGTTTGAGAGAAAAGGCGCTCTTTAGTTCCGAACGCTCCACAGCTTTTGTGAAAAGAGACTTGTTCATTTTATATCTTGTCCAGTCTTCATTTCCTGTTCAGTTTTTTCTGACACTTCTGCTTTTGATCCCATTTGTGCAGTCACTTCTTCTTTTTCCTTCTTTTCTTCTTCTCCTTCCTCCTCTCCCTCTATCAGCGGCAGCATCATGACAATGGCCGCCATGAACCAGAAAGGTTCCATTATCCGGAT
>CAZSGR010000031.1:4770-11127 GCA_964606185.1 uncultured Eubacteriales bacterium | reverse complement strand
GCGGCAGCATCATGACAATGGCCGCCATGAACCAGAAAGGTTCCATTATCCGGATAATAATAAAAGTATTCGCTGTGAGGGCATGGATGATTAACCCGACAAAGCCGGCGACGAATCCGAGAGTGAGGCCTTTGTATAATTCATCTTGCACCTCCCTGTGGATGTTGAGTGAGTGCTTGTAGATGGACCAAAGGAGCCAGAGGAAGGCAAAGAGGCCGACAATCCCGGTCTCGACAAGATTGACGATGTATTGTCCGTCTATGAATCCGTATCCTGAAACTCCTCTGCCCAATACAGGATTCTTCTTCCAATCCTTGACGCTTTCCTGCCAGCTGCGGATCCTGGCTGAAGAGGAGGAATCCAGGCGTGTGTTGCCGATTTTGACCAAACGGGTCTGTCCTCCCGAGAAAGTGTATTTTACCCTGGAAAACACTGCCTCGGGCCTGAACACAAGAACGGATATGATGATTGTCGCCAGGACACCGATTAATATGACTTTTCTTTTGCTCAGGATGATTAATACGACATAGGAGAAGATGATTGCCAGGTAAGAAGCCCGGGACAGAGTGAAGAGGAAGGGTATGAATATCAGAACAGCCAACCCGGCCAGAGCTTGTTTTGTCCGTTTGGAAACATTCTGCAAGAAGATCCCGATTGCGATGCAGAAGAGGAAGAGAAGGTATCCACCCAGTGTGTTGGGCTCACCGACTTCTCCTTCAAAGGGAGCGCTGACCCTCACTCCTCTGGGGATTTGCATTATGCCGTAAATGGAAACAAGAGCGCATGTGACAAAAAAAGCATTGAGAAAGAATTTTATCTGTTTTCGGCTGTGGATATGATTGGCCACAAGTATGTAGAGCAAGAAGTACTCAAAATATCTGAGAAGGAAAAAGGTCCCTTTAAGGAAAGAGACATGTCCTGAAGCGGCTCCTTTCAGGGTGGCGATTATACAGACCAGGATGTAGATAACGATGGCTCTATTCAGGCGTGTTTTTATGAACAGGCCCAGTCCTTTGTTTATGGCCGTTTTGGCAAACCAGGCAAAAGTGATGACTGCAAGCAGTATATCGTCCAGGCGAACAGCGATATCTCGTCCTGGAATCTGGCCGAGTATGATCTCAGGAGAGAAAAGCATGGAGAAAATCAGAATGGCCAGTCCGGCCTCGGTGTTGACTAGAGTGGCGATGAATATGATCGAAAAAAAAATGAGTGCCAGAGCAATCTTAAAAGAAAATCCGGCGATGATTTGACCCAGCAGGATTCCGATGGCAAGAATGACAAGGATGAGTATAACAGTGCCCAGTTTTTGCTGTTGCCAGTCGATTCTCATGCTGACTTTTTTCGGCGGAGGAGTAGAGGATAGATGCACCACGGTTTTATAAAATTTTTCTCTTCCGAAAGAGCAAATAAATTGGATCGAAAGATTGAAGTGATTCCCATAGTTAAAACCTAACTTTTGTAAAATAGAGAACTTTTCTGATTTTGTATTGAAACGCATTGGTGATGATTTCAAGATAATCAGGGTCAAAAAGGGTGGGTAGGAATATTGTCCAGTCCGGATGAGAGAAATATTTTTCTATTTTTTCTCCCTTTTCTCTCCGTAATATCGGTAATAGCGGTATCTTTGAGACGGTGTGACGTCTTCGACCAATCGAGCTTTCAGGTTGTTTATGACAATCCCTAATATTTTGACGTTGACGTTTTCCAGTTGGATCTTCGAGCGGATGAGCGCATTTCTTGAGGTTTTTCCGGCTTGATAGACCAGGATAGCCCCGTCCGCTTTGGCTCCCAAAATGGCGGAATCGGTCACAGGAAGCGTTGGGGCACTGTCAAACAGTATGAGGTCATAATTTTGTTTAAGTTCTTGAATCAAGGTGCTCATTTCAGGGAAACTGAGTAATTCCGAAGGGGTGGGTGTGTGTTCTCCACAGGTCATGATATGGAGGTTCTCTATGCCTTTGGTTTTAATGATCCTATCGTATTCGAGCTTTCCCAGCAGCATATCAGTGGTTGTGTTGATCGCCTCTTTCCAGGGAATATTCCCGATCAGCACTTCAGACAGGCCCGGACTTCTTGGAAGCCCGAACAATTTATATATCGTCGGTTTTCTGAAATCAGAACCGACGATCAAAGTTTTCTGCCCGCTCTGGGCAAAGGCGATGGCCAGGTTGCAGAGAGTCTGTGTCTTTCCCTCCTGAGGTGCAGAGCTCGTAATCACAATACAATTGCCGAATTTCTTAAGGCCGGTCAGGTCCAAGTTGGTACGCAGGCTCTTATACGCTTCGGCGGCGATAGAGCTGGAGTCAAAGAGCACGACCAGACGTTCCTGGCTTATTCCGCCTTCCTCTATTTTTGGCTTTTTTCTGAACCTTTCAAAATACCGCTTTCCGATTTTTTCCAGTGTTGTGTTGGGGATAACTCCCAGAACAGGGACTTTGATCAGCTCTTCAATATCATCGATCCGGCCGATGGATGTATCAAAGCTTTCGGTCACGAATGCCAGGATCAATCCGACCAATAAACCTGAGAAGATGCCGATGATGATATTAAAATTAACATTCGGCTTTATGGGTCTTGTCGGCAGGAGAGCGGGCTCGATTATTTCTACATCTTCAGCTTCTTCGGCCACGAGAATACGGGCTTCTTCATGTTTTGTCCGGAACATCAGATAAATGTCCTCGGCGACCTTGACGTTGCGCTTGAGCTGAATAAGCTTGATCTCCTTCGCAGACAAGTCTTTATGTCGGTCTGTCAATTGAGAAATAGCCTCGTCTAAATTCTTATTAGACTCATCCAGCTTCCGCATGACTGCCTGGACCTCAGGATGCTCATCTGTGTATTTGCTTTTTAAAGAAATCAACTGAAGCTCTATGGTGACGATTTCTTCCTGAAGGCTTGTGATTCTCGGGTCAGACTGAATAGGAGATACGCTCGTGATGTCTCTCTCCACGATTAAGGGATTTTCCTGCCTGAATCTCTGGAGTTCGTTTTCACTCTTCTGCAGATCTATTTGATAATTGTTCAACTGATCTTCGACAAACTCTTCGAGTTGGGAGGCTTCCTTCGTCTTGTTTTCAAAATGAGCATCTCTATAGACATTGGCGACCGTATCGACTAATGTTTTTGCCTCTTCGGGATCGCTGGAGGTTGAAGTGATGGCAATGATGTTGGTGTACTCGACTTGTTCTGTGTTGATTTTCGCTTGAAGTCCCTTGATTATGGCGATGCGTCTTGCATCTTTTTTCTCTAATTCCGTTTTGGCTGCATCAATAAGTTTTAATTCTTCTGCCACTTTCTCCATGATCTGGTAGCTTTTGATGAAATTCGCCTGAGAGGCCATTTCATCTCCTGGCGACCAGGTGATGAGCTCGGTCAATGCCTCTGCGACTGATTTTCTCTGCTCGATCTTGATCTTGCAAGATGAGGTGTAGATAGGGGTTTGTCTGGTTGTGAAGAAGACAGTGGAGGAGATGATCAGAATGAAAGAGAGAATGATGATCCGTATCCGTTTGCGGATGACCCGCAGGTAATCGACAAGGCTCATCTCCAGTCTTGGCATTTTTTCAGTCCTGTTTCATCTTAGGAACCAGAAATACCATGTTAATGGATAGGCGAAGTCTCTAAGGAATCGCTCTATGTGGACGATAAAGGTTTTAGGCACAAACACGATATCCCCTGGCTTAAGATCGATGTTTTGTCTGATATCTCCTTTCTGGAGGATTTCTTTGGCATTGACCCGGATTCCTTCCTGTGAACCCAGTTCGCCCCGGATGATCATGACACTTTTGCGGATAGCATCCCGGGTAAATCCTCCAGCCTTTGTGATTGCATCGATCACAGTCAATTTTCCTTTGATAGTCATGATCTGCGGAGCTTTCACTTCTCCGAGAACATAGATTTTATTGAACTCCAGGGGCGGAACATAGACTGTATCGCCTCCAGAGACGACGATGCTTTCACTTTTTTGAGGATTGTCAATCAAGTCATTGAGGTTATAGATGAAAGCTCTTCTGTCTTTTTTAATCAGTTTGATATGAAAGGTGTCAGCGTTCTCGGTCATCCCGCCGATTTGTCCCAGAAATTCAACCAGAGTCGTCCTTCTTTTCAGAGTGTACATCCCAGTCTTTGTTTCTCCCAATACAGTGACTCTCTGGCTGTTGTATTCCTTTATGGAGACGAAAACTATGGGGTCGATTAAGTATTTGGAGAGGGCTTTGGATAGTTTTTCCTCTAGCTGGGAGACAGTCAATCCTATGACGCTCAGTTTTCTAATTGGGGGAATGTTTATATCACCGTCATAGTTCACGACCACTTCGCGGGATATGTCAGGCTGATTCCAGACCTCTACGCTCAAAACATCTTCCGGACCGATGAGGTATCCCGGTTGAACGAGTGGTTTTTCTTCTTCCGGGGATTGGGATTTGACTTGTGAATTTTCCTGGATGGTTGCACTGGAAGTCAATGCCAGTATGAGGAAAGAAAAGAGGATCAGCGCACTGATGCGAAATAGTCTCTTCGCGCTTCTTCCCAGTGACATGGTATCTTTTTTGATAATAATAGTTTAAATAAATTATTTCGTCAACCCATAGTCATTGGAATTAGACTTTTTCGACTTCTGTCATTATGGATTGAAATAGCCCCCCTGGTAAGAGTTTTGGGGATCACTGAAGCCTGATCCTCCTCAAGAATCCCGTAAAATAAAAAAAAAGGAGGGCTGGGAGAGGATCCTCCGTTTTGCCCCGCTCCCTTTTAAGCTTTGGTACGCTTTGGAAGAGCCCTCCTTAAGGATTCCGTATGTAATAATTGCAAAGATGGCCAGTGGGCGCAATCGCCTTTGGGGGTGGATTGGATGATGAATTTTATGCGTCCTTTTTCACCTCTAAAGGTGACAGCCTAAGCTGCTCATAATAATGGGTTTTTCAATAGAATTATTTGATGGAGCAGATCGTAATTCTTGTTTGGATATAGTTCTTGTTGCATTTGTCATGCGAGGAGCGAAGCGACGTGGCAATCTCGTATGCTGAAATCAGGGCATCGATTTAAGGCTTTATAAATGAGAAGGCATTCTCATATCAGCATTATGAGTTAATGAATATCAAAATTTTACTGAGAAGATGCATCTTATGAATGATGAGATAGCCACGCTGCACTCACAGTGACAAATATTAAATGCAGTTTGCACTGACTTTTGAAATAATAGAGGCCCAAGGAATTTTTTTATTATCATTTTCTCCAGGATATTGTATGATTTGAAAAATATTAAATGAGGAGTTGAAAAATGGATGAAGCAAAATTCATCGAAGAAAAAATCGAAGAGATTAAGTCAATCGTCGGGTCGAAGAAAGCCATCTCTGCGCTTTCCGGAGGGGTCGACAGTTCTGCCTGCACTGTTCTCGCACATCGAGCAATAGGTTCGAACCTGAAAGTGATCTTCATTGATGATGGCTTGATGAGAGCGAATGAGCCAAAAGAAGTGAGTCGGATATTCGCAGATATAGGAATTCAGGTCGATATAATCGATGCTCAGGATGAGTTTTTTCATGCGATTAGAGGAAAATCTGATCCCGAAGAAAAGAGAAAAGCGTTTCGGGATATTTTTTATACGGTTTTTGGCAGGAAAGTGATTAAAAGCGAAGCGAACTTTCTTGTGCAGGGAACGATTGCTGCAGACATCATCGAGACAAAGGGCGGTGTCAAGACACAGCACAACATTCTCGAGCAGATAGGAATAGACCCTGAGAAAGGATTCGGGTTTAGAGCTATTGAGCCGCTGAAGGAACTGTTCAAGCATGAGGTCAGAAAAGTGGCCAAGGAGTTGGGACTCCCGGAAAAAATTTATGAGAGGATGCCCTTTCCGGGTCCGGGTCTGGCGACAAGAGTGGTAGGGGAAGCGACGCCGGAGAGAATTTCCCTTGTCAGGAAAGCCACTCAGATAGTGGAGGAAGAAATCGAAGGGCTGAAGCCTTTCCAGGCGTTAGCCGTCCTGTTGAGCGATAAGGGAACCGGAGTTGAAGAAGGCCAGAGAAAATTTGGCAATATTATCATTGTGCGTTCAGTGGAAAGCAAAGACGCTATAACGGCTGATCCAACCCAGGTCCCTTGGGAAATTTTGATGAGTATTTCTAAAAGAATTACGAGTGAAATTCCAGAAGTTGTGCGTGTGGCCTACGAAATTACGCCCAAGCCACCCGCCACCATTGAATACGTGTAATTGAAAAAAAGGGCCGGATGTTTAGGCTCAGTCCATGTGTTTCGGCTCAGTAATGAGGCAACCTTTTTCGTAATGATACTAAAGGAAAAGGTGTCATTGCGAGCGACCGAAGGGAGTGTGGGAATCTGTTGTTTGTCATTGCGAGT
>CAZSGR010000031.1:0-4670 GCA_964606185.1 uncultured Eubacteriales bacterium | reverse complement strand
TGTCATTGCGAGCGACCGAAGGGAGTGTGGGAATCTGTTGTTTGTCATTGCGAGTGAAGTGTGGCAATCTCACTCATGTCATTGCGAGCGACCGAAGGGAGTGTGGCAATCTCATAAAAACAAATGAATTTTTTCCTTATGAGATTGCCACGTCGCAGAGCTCCTCGCAATGACACAAAATCGAGATTGCTTCGCCCTGCCCGCAATGGCACTATAAAGATTGTGCTGAGTGAGTGAGTAAGCAAAACCTGTTTCTCTCTTAAGGGAAGAAGACAAGAGAAGAAAAAGTGAGAGGCTTTTTTCAGCTTCTTCGGTTCACGATGATTTTGTAGATGCCCAGAGTCATCAGAGGAATTATATAAACGATAAAGAAACCCCAGCTAATACTTCCATAGCCTTTGGCGATCAAGTTGACCAGTCCAAAGGTGGAAATTCCCAGCCCTATGACAAGAAGAACCAGAGCCACGACTGGCCTGAGCCAGGGAGGGAGGCGTTTCCCTCTTGCTTCCAGGGTAGACCGGATTCGTTCATTGACGGCGTGAATAAAGCCAGTGCCGGTCTCAATCAATGTCCCGAACAGAACGATTTGAAAAACAATGAGAAGAAGAGGAAATCCCAGCCTCTGGAAGACATAGTAGGCCGGGACTTCTTCGGGGAGTACAGCCGGATAGTGACTGACTACAGCAACAAAGAAAAATAATCCGGGGAGAATACCGATCAATCCTCCGAGAAGTCCGGCAGTAATGGCCTCTTTTCTCGTCTCGATGTGGTTGATGCAGAATAAAACAGCAGGAATGATTCCCAGGTTATACAGAGCATATTTGAAGCCGCCCAGAGCCCACCTGGGGAGGATGGGGAAACTGGAGAAATTCTTCTGGATTTCAGGGCCAAATTTTATGAGTGCGACAATAAGGAGCAGCCCATAGACCAAATAGAGAAGGATCGACCAGCTCGATAGGAATTTTTCGATCAATCCGCTCCCTTTAAAGGTCAAAAAGCCGATAGCCGCCAGCATGATCAAGACCCCGATAATATCAGGGATTCCGAAATTGTACTTGAGTAAAGCCCCGGCCGCAGAGCCAATGACACCCAGCACAAGAAGCAGCAGGATAAAATAGATGATTTCAAATATAAACCAGACCGGACCAAGGAGTTTCTTGAAAAACGTCCTGTAGTCATACGCTCTGAATTGGCGGGAAAACTCGAAGGTCACCGCCAGTATGAGTGACCAGATAATGGTCGTGATTAGAAGCATTCCCAGAAGTCCACCCAGAGGTCCGTAGTTCAGAAAAAACTCAACCAATTCCCGTCCAGTTCCGTATCCTCCGGCAATAACCACTGATTGGAACACGAATCCGGGGAGGAGATATTTTTTGAAAAAGGACGCATTCAGAAAGTTCATTCCGGTTTATCCAGCGACATTGTCTACATTATTTACATAATTTCACTCAATATTACAAATAAAATAGGGGAGAGGTGATTTTTTTGCTCTATGGCAAAATGGGGACGTTTCCCAAGGGGATACCTTAGCTCATTAATCTTGATATTTTTGCTTTTTGTTCATAAAATGATGAAAAGCGGATGATTTTATCGGTCTAAGGTGTCCCCTTGGGGAACGTCCCCAATTAACTATTTTACAAATAGAATAAATGGGGAGGTTCCCAATTAACAATTAAATAAAAGTTAGCAAACAGATACTACTTTTTCTATAATAGGAGGGAAAATTCGACGCATGCGCATTAAAGATTAAGATACATAACGACTCCTGACCAATGGAAGAAAGACAGAAAAAAATCAGCTCCATTACTATCTGGGGAATATTCCTCAACGTCTTCCTGATGGCGATAAAGCTCATTTCAGGAATCCTGGTCAAATCTTCTGCGCTCATCGCTGATGGAGTCCATTCCCTATCCGACCTGGCAACGGATTTTGTCGTGTTGATTGGAACCCGCCTCTCCAGCCGGCCTGCCGATAAAACTCATCCTTATGGCCACGGGAAGCTGGAGACGATTGCCTCCCTCATTATCGCTCTTGCTCTTTTCGTCATCAGCCTGGGACTCATCTGGTCGGCTGGGATTTCCATTTACCGCCATGAACACAGTTTCCCTGGATATCTGGTACTTGTCGTTGCAGGCGTGTCTGTGATTTCAAAAGAAATACTATTCTTCTTCACGAGAAAGATTGCCCGGATCACCCACAGCACAGTCCTGTATGCCAATGCCTGGCATCAACGATCAGACTCCCTCTCGTCTGTCGCTGTTTTACTCGGAGGCGGTGCGAGCTTGCTCGGATGGGGACATGCGGACCAGGTGGCAGCGGTTGTCGTCGGTTTCATGATCATAGGAGTTTCGGGAAAAATTTTCTTTGAGGGACTTCTTGAACTTTCTGAGCACTCTGCTGACAGAGAATCGATTGAAAAAGTCGAGATGGTTCTTTCAAAAGAGAAGAATATCTCCAGCTGGCATAGGTTGCGGACAAGAAAAATGGGGGCAGAATTGTGCATTGACGTTCATGTCCTGGTTGATCCTGTTTTATCTGTTCAGGAAAGCCATGATATTTCAATGAAGATTGAAGAAGGAATCGAAAAAGAACTTTCCAGGCCTGTCAACATCCTGGTTCATGTCGAGCCTGATGTAGAGGAAATGAGGAAAAGGAAGGAATGAGGATTTTAATCATCAAAAATAACCCATGCATTACCTTCGGATAAATTTTTGACGGTTTGAACTCAACATGAATAGGCCGTATGGATTCGCCATAAAGGAGGAAAGATGCCGTTCGTAAACAAAAAGCAAGCCGATCTTCTCACTTTGGGAGTATTTGTTCCCTGTGACCCCCGGATCGATGAAGCCTCCCGTCAAAGGGCATTCAATATTGGAAAGATGACCGCCGAATTATTAGCGGAAAGACTGAATTTGCCTGAGGGAGGCCCCCCGAATGTCTTTTACTGCTCTCATCTTGTCGACAGCGAGAGTACGGCCGATTCCGGAGCGAGAGAATTAAAGGACGCAGGCGCAGAAGCCCTGATCATTGTACCGGATACATGGTTTTTCCCTGGGAAAAGTGCCATGGCCCTGACAGCCCATTTTCCTCCAACGATGCCGTTGGCCTGTGTCGGCGGGAACAACGCTCCAAAGCCTGGAGTGGTAGGGATCGATGCATTGGTCGGAGCCTATGCCCAGACCGGACGACTTTGCCCGATGGTCATCGGGAATATGCCTGAGACCGGGATGAATCCCGAATTCGACGAGAAAACCCAGAATGAAGTCATTGACCTGGCTTACGCCATGATGACTTCTGCGGCTTTGAAGGGGAAAAGGTATCTGTCGGTGGATACAGATTCCATGCAAATGGAGACAGCCTTAAACCATGTTCATGCGGCGCGGCGGTTCTTCGGACTTGAATCCACGCGGGAATCCATGAAAATTTTCGCCGACATGCTCCAGAAAAAAGGAGGGTATGACCCAAAAGAGCTCACAGAACTGAGGAACTGGGTGGTGAACATCAAGTTCAAAGACCGTATCTTTGCTAATACTGAAGAGATAGTCGAGTCCAAAACCCCCGTCTACACTCAAAAAACTAAACCTCCCGCACTCTCGGATGGAGACAAGAAGAAATTGGAGGAAGGCCTGGCTCTTTACCTGATCATCCGCAATTACATGAAAGACATAAACGCCATCGGAGGAGGCTGGACAAGTCAGCTGGCCTGGGGCTCGGACCGGAGAGGAATCCCCCTCTCAACTGCGGATATAGCCGAATCCCTGTTCAACTCCATGGAGGACCACACTGGAAAAAAGACAGTGATTCCCTTTGCCACGGAAAACGACATTCAAGGCCTTCTGACTATGATTGTCTATTGTTATCTCTCCGGAGGAAAACCTCCTCTTTTCATGGATTTCAGAAAGGTCTACGAGCCCTGGGAGATAAAACAAAACGCAAAGGAGCTCAAGCTAGATTTGGCTCCTTACACGAATGAGCCCTGGATGCAGAGAGGATTTATCGATGGAAACAATTCGGGCAGTGCTTCATTGGATTATGCTGAAGAAGCCTATCTTTTCAAAGCTATCGAGTACTATTTCCCGGGGTTGGGATTTTCTGTCGGCTTTGTCTCCCCCAAAGGAATATCAGGAATGGTGGGCAGGATGGCGTATTCAGACCTCTCCGGAATGTTCACCATGGTCCAGGGTGAAGCCCAGAGTGTTGAACTCCCTCCGTCTTTGCGGGAGAGGTGCTGTCATGCCTCCAATTATTCCTGGCCTCATACATTCCTGACTTTTGACCATATTCCTTCGAGCCTGGCCAAGGTGGGGATCCCGGCCAATCACTTCCATATGATCACTCATATGCCCCGGCGATGCTGGCAGCATTTTTCCGACTATAACCTTATCCTCAACTATCACTGGGAGAACACTCCGGAATACACAGAAGGCCTAGACAGACCTTTACCCATGCTGTGGAGGATTAACGGAGGCGAGAACAGGGCCAAAATGCTGATGAAGTAGACGGAGGTCTTTTCAGCTGTCTTAAAAGGGGAGAAGATATTTACTTAATTGGTTCTCTTCCATTTAGTGTTAGTAATTATAAGACTAAATACACAGAAATGGTTTCGCTCTCTTCAGATTTTTAACGCCATTCCCT
The DNA here is from genome assembly GCA_964606185.1 of uncultured Eubacteriales bacterium. Taxonomy (GTDB): domain Bacteria; phylum Acidobacteriota; class Aminicenantia; order Aminicenantales; family Aminicenantaceae; genus SOIA01. The sequence goes on along the minus strand of CAZSGR010000031.1, from coordinate 35 downwards.
CACCGTCCATCTCGGCGCCTGCGTAACTCCGCATG
>CAZSGR010000030.1:6097-21615 GCA_964606185.1 uncultured Eubacteriales bacterium | reverse complement strand
AAAAGGAATGTCGAATTATGCTTGTTGAGCCTGTGGGCACAGTCAACACTGGCGACGCGGGAGGTGATTTGACAGCCAAAGACGACGTCTGGATATAAACAGCAGATTAAATTATGAGCATGCAGTCGCCGTAGCTATAAAACCTGTATTTTTGGCGGACAGCTTCTTTGTAGGCTTTTTTGATGAAATCCAAGCCGGCAAAAGCGGATACCATCATCAGCAGGGTTGACTGAGGAAGGTGAAAATTGGTTAAAAGCCTATCCACCGCTTTAAACCGGTATCCAGGATAGATAAAGAGTTGAGTCGAGCCTGTCCCGGCATGAATTTTTCCTTCTTGAAAAGCACTCTCTAGAGCCCGGACCGAAGTCGTCCCCACTGCACACACAGGCCTTGATTCTTTTTTAGCCTTGTTTATGACCCGGGAAGCGGATGAGCTGATTGTGTAATTCTCTTCAAGCATCTGATGGTCTTCTGTCTTTTTTGCCCTGACTGGCTGGAAAGTGGCCAGTCCGACGTCGAGCGTTATTCGGACGATCCGGACGGCATTTGCGCTGATTTCTTTAAGAGTCTCAGGAGTGAAGTGAAGGCCGGCTGTTGGGGCAGCGATGGATCCTTCTTTTTGGGCAAAGACCGTCTGGTATCGTTCCAGATCCATCGCTCTCAATTCAGGGTTTTCGGATTGACGCTTGATGTAAGGAGGAAGGGGAGCAAAACCGAACTTTTTCAATTTCGGAAAGATGTCGTCTGTTGCGAATCGTATCGTTCTCCTTCCTTCAGCTCCGGAATCAACAATTTGGCCCTCAAAATCCTCTCCAAAGAATATAACATTCCCGGGTTGGACTCTTTTGGCTGGCCGGCAGAGGACCTCCCACAGGCATTTCTTTTGTTTTTTCAGAAAAAGAAATTCAATTTCTTTCCCTTCTTTCTGTCCGTAGACTCGCGCAGGGATGACTTTTGTTGTGTTTAGCACAAGAACATCATCTTTCCGGAGATAAGAGTGAAATTCACTGAACCGGGAATGGCTGATATCCTTTGTTTCCCGGTGGAGGACCATCATCCGCGACCGCTCTCTTTCGGGGAGAGGTTTTTGAGCGATGAGCTCAACCGGAAGCTTATAATCAAAATCAGATACCAGCATTAGGGTCAGACCTCAGAAACTTTAGTAATTTATTAATAAATTCAGAGGAGTCAAAACTCACCTTAAGAAATGTTTTATACGATTTGCTCTGAATCGTAAAGTATCAGTTATAAAAAAATTTCATTAATTCTTTACATTGAGGTAATTCACTCGATTTAACAGAACCGAGCTATAATTAATTTTATATTTAATATTTATAGAATAACTGAAGTTTTTAAGGCCTGATCCCGTTAATCTTTGAAGAGTTTTCTCTGGGAAGAAGGAGATGTGGAAGTCAATCCCAGATGCTTGTAGGCCTTCTGGGTAACCCTGCGGCCGCGAGTCGTTCGTTCGAGAAACCCGATGCGCATTAAAAATGGTTCGTAGATCGACTCGATCGTGTCTTTTTCCTCATCGATAGCTGCAGCCATCGTGTTGATTCCCACCGGCCCTCCGCCGAAGTTTTCGATGATGGTCATCAGAATTTTCCTGTCGACATCATCCAGGCCCAGGGAATCGACCTCCATCATATCGAGAGAAGTCGTGGCGTCTTTCCCCGTGATTTTTCCCGTACCTTTGACATCCGCATAGTCTCTCACCCGCCTCAACAGTCTGTTGGCCACTCGCGGTGTTCCCCGGGAGCGCAGGGCGATCTGCTCGGCTCCTTTGTCATCTATCGAGACCTTGAGGATGGAGGCCGACCTTTTGATGATCTTTTTAAGATCTTCATTCTTGTAATAATCGAGACGGTGGATGATGCCGAATCTGCCCCTCAAGGGAGGAGTGATACGGCCGGCACGGGTTGTGGCTCCGATCAATGTGAATTTCTTGAGCTGGAGTTTATGGCTCCTTGCGCTTGGCCCTTGCCCGATGACGAGATCCAGGCTGAAATCTTCCATGGCCGCATACATGATTTCCTCCACTGAAGGGTGGAGGCGGTGGATTTCGTCGATGAACAATGTTTCTTTGCTCTGAAGGTTGGTGAGGATGGCGGAGAGATCGCCAGTTCTTTCGATCACGGGACCGGAAGTGGGCTTGATGCCTACACCCATTTCCTTGGCGATGAGGTAAGCCAGACTGGTTTTTCCCAAACCCGGTGGTCCGTAGAGGAGAACGTGGTCGAGCTGTTCGTTTCTTTTGCGGGCCGCTTGGATGAATATTTTTAAATTAGACTTGACTGTTTCCTGGCCGACGAATTCTTTAAAGTTCCGGGGCCTGAGGCTGTCTTCGAAGAGGAGGTCTTCTTTTGTTTTGACTGGAGTGAGCACGGCTTCCATTTTGTCTCCGCTTTTCAAAGCCTGGCCATTCTTTTCAGGCTCTCCCTGAGAAGCGTCTCAAAGCCCGCATCAAGAGAGAGCGATTTTATTGTTTCATCCACAACCTTTTCGATTTCCTTCCTCTTAAAGCCGAGGTTCACGAGAGCGGATATCAAATCTTCCTTTTCCTCAAAACCCGGGGCCCCCAGCACCATTTCTTTCTTCTCCAGCTTTTCCTGGAGCTCCAGGGCGATACGCAGGGCGGTCTTTTTCCCGATCCCCGGTATGAGTGAAATGCGAGCCACATCACTCTTTCGGATGGCGTCTTCAAGGTCTGAGGCTTCAATTCCTGAAAGAATGTTCAGGGCCAGCTTCGGGCCAATTCCTGAGATGCTGATGAGTTTCAGGAAAATTTCTTTTTCTTCCTCTGTCGAGAATCCGTACAGGAAAAGAGAATTATCTGTGAGATGAGTATAGATCAAAAGCTCCATGGTATCGTTGATGTTTCCCAGTTGGAGATATGTTGAGAGGGGAATCCAGACGCGGTAACCCACGCCACCCACGTCAAGGATAGCCTGGTTAGTCGATTTTTTTATTAAGTTTCCTTTCAGATAAGCGATCATTCTTTCTTGTCCTTCACCTTTGTGATTCCCGTACTTTTTGCTGGAAGAGTCTTGCGTTGAGATGACAGAAGGCGGTTGCCAGGGCATCCGAGGCATCTGTCTCCAGTTTTTCGTTCTCGATGTTGAGGAGAGTTTTGACCATTGCTCTCACCTGGTTTTTTTCGGCCTGTCCGTAACCTGTAACCGCTTTTTTTATCTCCAGGGGAGAGTATTCGTGGAGCGAGCAGTCGTGGGAAGCGACAGCCACGAGAGTGGCTCCTCTGACCTGACCGAGAGCAATGGCTGTCTTGATATTCTGGGCATAAAAAGGATTCTCTATGGCCACTTCATCCGGTTCATAGGCCTGGATGATTTCCTCAAGACGCGATTTGATTTCGTTGATTTTATGATGGAAGGGTTTCTTGCGGGAAGGCTTGATCACACCGGAGCTGAGAACGGTGTAGGAGTTTTCCGAGTATTCAATGATGCCGAAGCCTGTGGATTGTATACTGGGATCGATTCCAAGGACCCTCATCAAATTTATTTATGAAGAATATTTGGCGATTTCTTCTTCGTCTATATCAAAATTTGCCCAGACATTCTGAACGTCGTCATGGTCTTCCAGCTCTTCCATCAATCTCAAAAGTTGCTGCGCCTGTTTTCCCTCCAGCTTGATATAGTTCTGAGGGATATACCCCAAGTTGGAAGCGGCCAGTTCAACATCGTGTTCTTTGAGGGCATTGACCACGGCTTCAAATTCCTCCGGGGGAGTGAAGATCTCATAATTACTACCGTCTTCCCTCAAGTCTTCTGCTCCTGCATCCAGTATGATTTCCAGGAGTTCATCCTCAGAAGCCTTTTCCCTTTCAACGACGATGTATCCTTTACGATTGAACATCCATGCCACGCACCCTGATTCACCGATATGACCGCTGTTTTTGGTGAAGATATGCCTTAGTTCTGAGACGGTTCTGTTCTTATTGTCGGATAAGGCTTCGACATAGATAGCCACACCACCCGGACCATATCCTTCATAGACGATTTCTTCATAGCTGACACCTTCCAGTTGTCCTGTGCCTTTCATGATGGCACGCTTGATGTTATCTGCGGGCATGTTCACGGCTTTGGCGTCGGCGATGGCTTTTCTCAATCGGGGATTGGTATCTGGTTCGCCTCCTCCTATGCGGGCGGCAATGGACAATTCACGGATGACCTTTGTGAATATTTTTCCTCTTTTGGCATCCTGGGCCGCTTTTTTGTGTTTGATAGAGGCCCATTTTGAGTGCCCGGACATTTTCTCTCCTTTGATGTTGATTCACGGAAATTCTAACACAAATATTGAAGGCATGTAAACTGGTAGAAAAAGAACCTGACTTATCCGTGCGCTCAAATGGAAAGAGATGATGGAAGATGGAAAAACGACTGATCTGTGACTAGGAGTTCTCCAGTTTTTGATTAAAGAATGTTCGGGAATTCAATCTTTCAGCTTTGGAGAAAGAGGATTTCGTTCCTGAAATCCCGGCCGTCCTGAAAGGTTTCTATGGGGAGAAATTGAAGAGAATCCGGTTATTTACGGAATAACCGTGGTTTTAATTTGAAAATCCCGATAATCATGCTATTATATCAGCCGCCTGAGTAGAGTATTCAGGGAATTTTTTTGTCTGGCCCTAATGGGAATTGGGAGGTTTTCATGAAGAAAAACATGGGAGTTGTTGATCGCATCATCCGAACGATTCTGGCCGTTGTGGTCATCGTTCTCTTCGCCACCAAGCAGATCACAGGGGTGGCGGCCATCATCCTAGGCATATTGGCCATAATATTTCTGCTCACCAGTGCGGTTGGATTGTGTCCCCTGTATTTACCCTTTAAAATTTCTACAAAAAAGTCAAAATAGGTTAATTCCGGGGTTATTCAGGTTGAGAATGCGAGCTCATCCCTCCTCATACAGCCGGTAATTGTCTCCCGTTAGGGGGGACGCGCGGACTCAAAGCACACTCTAAAGGTCGGCCTTTAGCTAATCTTATTAACTTCGCTCTATTCTCTTTATTCTCAAATGAGATTTATTTTTTATCTTGACATACCATAGGGGGGTATAGTACATTATATGTAGAGAGTGATATGAAAGATCTTAAAAAAGATGTGAGGAAAGAATCATTCAAATATAAGGAGGTTATCAAATGATGAATGGAGGTTTTGGATTCATGGGAGGATTCATGTGGATTTTCTGGATAGCGGTCATTGTGGGCTTATTTTTTCTTATCAGGTGGATTGTTCAGCAGAGTCAACCCGCAGAACAGAAGCACGGTGAGAGTTCTTTGGAGATATTGAAGAAAAGATATGCTCGAGGAGAGGTTGACAGAGATGAATTCGAGCAGAAAAAGAAGGATATTTTATCCTTAGATATAAGATGACTTGGAAGGAGTGATTTGAATGAAAGAGCAGCGAACAACACATACAGAAGAAATTGTTCCTCTCAAAAGGATCGAGGGCCAGATCAGAGGAATCCAGAAGATGATCGAGGAAAAGAGGTACTGCATAGATATTTTGACTCAGCTATCTTCTGTCGTAGGCGCGATCAGGCGTGTTGAAGAGAAAATCCTGAACAGGCATCTGAGAGGATGCGTCCGTGAATCATTCACCAAGGGAAATAAAGAGGATAGGGCGAACAAGATCGATGAAGTCATCGGTGTACTGCAAAAATTCAGAAAATAATATGGAGAGGGAGATGAGTTTGTAAGGATGACGGTCGAGTATGAAGGAGGGTTCTGATGGCCAAAGATTTGGTTTGTGGAATGGAAGTCAGGGAGGAGGATGCGGCTGCCTCTACTGAATACAAAGGCAAAAAATATTACTTCTGTGCCCAGACATGCGAACAGAAATTCGACGAAAACCCGGAGAAATATATATTGGGTGAAAAGGCAACAGAGGAAGAGAGCATAAAACGGGAAATGGAAGCGGATGATCGTAAGGACATAGAGCTTGAACCTGGTGAAAAAGGAATGCCGGAACAGGAAAAAAGCCGGGATGCGAAATCCGAAAGGATAGACCTTCCCATCGTTGGGATGAGCTGTGCGAGCTGTGCGTCAACAATCCAGAAGAGCCTCTCCAAAATTAAAGGAGTCGAAAAGGCAAATGTTAATTTTGCCACTTCGAAAGCCTCAGTCCTTTACCAGCCTCAGTTTGTGACGCCTGAGGATTTTATTTCTTCGGTAAGGAAAAGCGGTTACGAGGTGGGAACAGCTTCTATCGAAATTCCTATTCAGGGCATGCAGTGTGCTTCCTGCGTGCAGAATATTGAAAAAGCTCTCTTGACAAAAAGAGGCGTCACCAAAGCCTCAGTAAATCTAGCGACCGAGAGAGTTAAAGTTGAATATCTGCCTTCGGAAATTAGTCTTGTTGAGATTAAAAATGTCATAGAGCAAGCGGGATATAAAGTTCTTGATATCCCTTCGGAAGAGGAATTAGGGGATGTTGAGAGAAGGACACGGGTGAGAGAATACAAAAAGCTCAGGCTGAGGTTCTTTGCGGGATTATTCCTGGGCCTCATCATATTCTTAGGAAGTATGCCCGATCTGTTTCCCTGGGTTCCTGACCTCCTGAACAATTTTTTTGTTCTCTGGGTTCTTGCGACCCCTGTCCAGTTCTGGATTGGCTGGCAGTTTTACAGGGGAACATGGGGGGCTTTCAAGCACAGGAATGCAGATATGAACACCCTGATCGCTGTGGGCACATCAGCGGCCTACCTGTACAGCGTTATTTCCACGCTTTTCCCCTCTTTTTTCGAGGCAGGAGGAATGAAGCCAGAAGTGTATTTCGATACTTCCGCCATGATCATTGTCTTGATTCTTTTCGGAAGGCTTCTTGAGGCGAGAGCCAAAGGCCAGACTTCAGAGGCGATCAAAAAGCTGGTCGGGCTGCAGCCGAAGACAGCACGAGTTCTTCGAGATGGAAAAGAGGAGGATATTCCTGTGGAGGAGGTTTTGGTCGGAGAGGAGATTATCGTCCGGCCAGGTGAAAAGATCCCGGTTGACGGCGTGGTTCAAGAGGGAAAGTCCGCTGTGGATGAGTCCATGATCACTGGAGAAAGTATGCCTGTACAAAAAGAAGCCGGGAATGAGGTCATCGGTGCCACCATTAATAAGACAGGAAGTTTTCGTTTCCAGGCGAAAAAAGTAGGGAAAGATACAGCTCTTGCCCAGATCGTCAAGCTTGTCCAGGATGCACAGGGCTCCAAAGCTCCCATCCAGAGACTCGCTGATGTCATAGCAGGGTATTTTGTGCCTATTGTGATTTCTATAGCCATCGCCACATTTGTCATCTGGTTTAATTTCGGCCCGACTCCAGCGTTAACGTTCGCTCTTTTGAATTTCGTGGCGGTGATGATCATTGCCTGCCCCTGTGCTTTAGGGCTGGCCACTCCCACTGCGGTCATGGTCGGGACAGGGAAAGGAGCGGAGAACGGTATCTTGATAAAGGGCGGGGAAAGCCTGGAAACTGCCCATAAGCTCACCACCATAGTTTTTGACAAGACAGGCACTCTGACTAAGGGAGAACCTGAAGTGACAGATATCGTTCCCTTCAATTCTTACTCTGACACGGAAATTTTAAAATTCGCAGCCAGTGCCGAGAGGACCTCAGAGCATCCGCTGGGCGAAGCGATCATTAAAAAGGCAGGGGAAAAACAGGTCAGCCTTCACGATTCCCGAAAGTTTAATGCTGTGGAAGGGCACGGAATCGAGGCAATAGTGGAGGGTATTCCTGTTCTCCTGGGGAATTTAAAATTCATGAAAGACCGGAAAATCGAAATTAAAGGATTGGTTGAAAAAACAGAAAGTCTGGCTAAGGAGGGGAAAACACCCATCTATATGGCCATAGACGGACAAGCAGCGGGATTGATCGCGGTGGCCGATACCTTGAAGGAAAATTCCGTTCAAGCAGTTGCTAAGCTGAAGGAGTTCGGATTAGAAGTGATCATGCTCACTGGAGATGACCGCAGGACGGCTGAAGCCATTGCCCGAAAAGCCGCGATCGACAGGGTTCTTTCCGAAGTCCTTCCTGAGGATAAGGTTCATGAGATAAAGAGGCTCCAATCCGAAGGGAAGAGAGTGGCGATGGTCGGTGACGGCATCAATGACGCTCCGGCTTTAGCTCAAGCGGATGTGGGAATAGCTATCGGTTCAGGAACAGACGTCGCCATGGAAGCCTCGGATATCACTCTAATCAAAGGAGACCTTCAGGGAGTGGTTGCGGCCATCGAGCTCAGCCGAAGAACGTTCAGAGTCATCAAACAGAATCTCTTCTGGGCGTTCTTCTATAACACAGCAGGTATCCCTATTGCCGCTGGAATCCTTTATCCTTTTTTCGGGATTTTATTGAACCCGATATTCGCCTCCGCCGCCATGGCGTTCAGTTCGGTTTCAGTGGTGTCCAATTCCCTCAGGTTGAGACGGGCTAAACTCAGGATATAGAAGGAGGTTATCCATGGTCGAAAAGCTGGTGGTTACGATTTCAGGAGTTCTGTTGATTGTTTTGGTGAACTGGTATTTCTTTTTTTCGAAGAGGAAATCGGTTGAAGCTCTTCAGGATGAGAGCCGGATTCAAGAAGTGAAAGTCGTGGTGAAAGGGGGTTATGATCCGGATGTTATCGTTGTCAAGAAAGGAATCCCCGTCCGCCTGAATTTTTACCGGAATGAAACAGCTGACTGCTCGGATACGATCGTATTCGGAGATTTCAATATAAGAAAGCCCCTTCCTGCGCTCAAGACTACGCCCGTTGAGTTCACACCGGAGAAAGAAGGAGAGTATGTTTTCACATGCGGGATGGGAATGCTCAGAGGGAAATTAATCGTCCGGTGAATTGTTGTTCAGTCTGAGAGCTGCCGGAAAAAAAGAAGTTTTTAAATCATAAGATAAAGGGAACACCAGAAAGATGCTTTTGTGAAAGATGTTTCGGGGGATAAATTGACTATATATATAGAAATTATAGGAATAAGAATAAGGAATATTTTTCAGAATTTAAAGCGAATAGTAAAGAAAAAAAGAATGCGAAGTGTATTTTCTGATGGTATTCCCGATTTATATTATTATTAGAAAGAGAGGGATTGTGCCCTTTTAAAAATTATTCAGGTCAGAGGATTCCTTTCTCTTTGAGCCACTCATCGTTATAGATGGAGCTCAGGTAGCGAGTGGCCGCGTCAGCAAAAATAGTGACGATGCGGGCCGGCTTTTTAATCTCCCGGGCCAGCTTCAGTGTTGCCCATAAGGTGGCTCCGCTCGAGCCTCCCGCGAGGATGCCCTCTTGATCTGCGAGCTTCCTGGTCATGAGGAAGGCTTCCTTATCGGTGATCTGATAGATATCGTCGACCAGACTGAAATCCACGCACCCGATAAGGAACTCATCCCCCAACCCTTCCATGAGATAAGGAGAAGGCTTGACGAGTTTTTTAGAGTGAAAATAATCGTAGAATATCGATCCCACCGGGTCGACTCCGATAACCTTTATTTTTGCGTCTTTTTCTTTAAGGTACCTGGCTGCTCCGCATATCGTTCCTCCGGTTCCGATGCCAGCCACAAAATAATCGATCTTCCCTTCCATCTGGTCCCAGATCTCCGGCCCAGTAGTCATGTAATGGGCTTCGTTGTTTTCCCGGTTGTTGTGCTGGTCAAAGTAGTATCCGTTGGTAGTTTCCTGGGCGATACGCGGTACGATGTTGTTGTAGCTGTTTGGGGATTCTGGCGGGAGAGTGTGGTCGACCATGAGCAACTCCACGTTGAATGCTTTAAGGAATTTGATCTTCTCAGAGCTCAAGTTATCCCGGACAACCATTTTGACTCTGTATCCTTTAAGCGTACAGACCATGGCCAGCGCCAGCGCTGTGTTCCCGCTGGAGTTATCCACGATCGTATCGCCTGGCTTGATCCGGCCCTCCTTTTCCGCTTTTTCGATCATGTATTTGGCGATTCGGTCCTTCACACTGCCCATTGGATTTAAATATTCGAGCTTGGCGAATATGTCCGCTTTTAGACCTTTTGTTATCCTGTTGAGTTTGATGAGAGGTGTGTTTCCTATTCCCTCAAGGATATCTTCATAGTATTTTTTTTCTATCATGTCTGATCCTTTCCTAATGACTTTGACTAAAGATTGACTGAATTGGAGTGAATATCCTGAAGGCAGATGAGGGAGGGTGGATTTTTTCTTTTCATCTCGATGGCTTTCAAGGCCGCGCTGGCAGAAGGGATGGTGGTGTAACAGGGAATCCTGTAGGAAAAGGCCACCTTTCTGATTTTATGCGCGTCGCTTCTCTCGGGAGTTCCAGAGGGAGTGTTGAATATCATTTTAACTCTTCCTTCTTTGATGTCCTCGAGAATATTCCTCTTTTCTTTATAGATCTTGCCAGTGGTTTCCACATAAAAGCCGTGCTTGCGGAGATAATGGGTTGTGCCTTCAGTCGAGACCAGGTCGAAGCCCAACTGCTCGAGCTTTTCAACGATGGGGACGATCTTCGGCTTGTCCTCGTCCGGAGCGCTGACAAAAACTCTTCCTTCATCAGGGAGATGGAAACCTGCGCCTTCCTCGGCTTTGAGGAAAGCCAGGGGAAAATGAGTGTCTATTCCTATGGATTCCCCTGTTGACCGCATTTCTGGACCCAAAATCGGGTCAACCTCCAGGAATTTATCGAAAGAAAAAACGGCTTCCTTCACGGCATACAAATCTGAAGCACAGGGAGTGATGTCTATCTCCCTGAGCTTTTTTCCCATGATGATCTGTGTGGCAATCTTTGCCAGAGGGATTCCGGTGGCTTTGGACAGAAAAGGGATCGTCCGCGAAGCCCTGGGATTGACCTCCAGAATGTAGATCTTGGTTCCTTTGACAGCGACTTGAACGTTCATTAAACCCAAGATGTGCAGCTCCCTGGCCATGAGTGTGACCTGGCGCTTCACTTCCTCGATGACTCTGTCAGGGGTGAAGTAGGGAGGAGTGACCATGGTGGCATCTCCGGAGTGGACACCAGCTTCCTGGATGTGCTCGAGGATGCCGCCGATGTAGACATCCTCACCATCGCTCAGAAGGTCGACATCCAGCTCAACGGCATTATCAATGAATTCATCGATGAGAAGGGGATATTCTGAGATATATTCCTTTATGGATTTGACGTATTTTCCCAGCTCCTCCCTGTCTTGGATGACTCTCATGGCCCGGCCTCCCAGGACATACGAGGGCCGGACAAGGACAGGATAGCCGATCTTTTCTGCCATCTCTAAGGCTTGATTCGAGTTCCTGGCCATCCCGTTTCTCGGCCGTATCAGGTTCAATCTATTCAAAAAGTTCTCGAATTTTTCTCTGTCCTCGGTTTCATCGATGGCGTGGGAACTTGTTCCCAGTATGTTGGCTTTGTTGTTCCACAGCCCCACCGAGATTTTCAACGGAGTCTGTCCTCCGAACTGAGCGATGATCCCTTCTGGTTTCTCGTTGCGGTAGATGGAAAGGACATCTTCCAGCGTCACCGGGTCAAAATAAAGGCGGTCGGAGATATCATAATCTGTGGAGACAGTCTCCGGGTTGGAGTTGACCATGATGGCTTTGTAGCCCAGGTCTTTTAGGGCAAAGACGCCGTGCACACAGCAGTAATCAAACTCGATTCCCTGACCGATCCTGTTGGGCCCTGAACCGAGAATAATGGCTTTTTTCTCAGGAAGGGCTTCCGCTTCGTTTTCGTCTTCGTATGATGAATAGAAATAAGGAGTTTCGGATTCAAACTCACCGGCGCATGTATCGACTACTTTCCAAACAGGAAGGACTTTTGCCTTTTCTCTCATCCTCCGGACCTCACCTTCCTTAAGATGTGCCAGTTCGCTGATCCTTTTATCCGAGAATCCCAGTTCTTTGGCCCTTCGCAGAAAATCATGGTTAGCTGTGTCTTTTCTCAAGGATTTCAATTCCTCCTCAAAATCCACAATCTCCTTTATGTTCTGGAGGAAGAAGGGATCGATCTGGGTGCGTGCGCAGATCTCCTCTACGCGTATTCCCGCTCTGATGGCATCCGCGATGAACCAGAGCCTTTCCGCGTTCGGCTGGGTGAAATCGCTTCTCAGGATTTTCCTGTCCTTCTTCTTGAATTTTTCCTCGAATCCCCAACGGTTGCTCTCGAGGGAGCGGATGGCTTTCTGGAGAGCTTCTTTGAACGTTCGGCCGATGGCCATCGTTTCTCCGACAGACTTCATCTGGGTTGTGAGAGAGGGCTTTTCTTCAGGGAATTTTTCAAAAGCAAACCGGGGGATCTTGACGACGACATAGTCGATCGTGGGCTCAAAACAAGCCGGAGTCTTTTTTGTGATGTCATTCAGGATCTCATCCAGGGTGTATCCCACAGCCAGCTTGGCCGCCATCTTGGCAATGGGGAAACCGGTCGCTTTGGAGGCGAGCGCCGAAGAGCGGGAGACTCTGGGGTTCATTTCGATGACCATCATCCGTCCATCTTCGGGATTGACTGCGAATTGAATGTTGGACCCACCTGTTTCCACGCCAATCTCCCGCATGATGGCGATGGAGGCATCTCTTAACCTCTGGTATTCCTTATCTGTCAGGGTTTGGGCCGGAGCCACGGTGATGGAGTCTCCGGTATGGACACCCATGGGATCGAAATTTTCAATGCCGCAAACGATCACCACGTTGTCTTTCCTGTCTCTCATGACTTCGAGTTCGAATTCTTTCCAGCCGATGATGGATTTTTCAATAAGGATCCGTGTGATGGGACTGATAGCAAGGCCGAGAGGGACATATTTATAGAAGTCCTTCCAGTTCTTGAGTATGTTTCCTCCTGTTCCACCGAGGGTGAAAGAGGGACGGATCACCACTGGAAACTTAATTTTCTTCACGATGTCCACAGCTTCTTTGAGGCTGGACGCGTATCCGGATTCCGGAACTTCGAGCCCTATCTTCTCCATGGCCCGGCGAAAAAGCAACCGGTCTTCTGCCTTGCGGATGGATTCGGTGTTCACACCGATGAGCTGAATCTTGTGTTCTTTGAGGATCCCCTCATCGTCGAGCTCAAGGGCTAAGTTCAAGGCTTTCTGTCCCCCCAGAGTAGCCAGCAACGCATCGGGCTTTTCTTTCTGGATGATTTTCTCCAGGTATTCGACGGTCAAGGGCTCGAGATAGGTCCGGTCGGCGAACTCGGGGTCGGTCATGATTGTGGCCGGGTTAGAGTTGAGTAGGATGACTTTGTAACTTTCCTCTTTGAGGGCCTTGAGGGCCTGTGTTCCTGAATAGTCGAATTCACACGCCTGCCCGATGATGATCGGACCGGAGCCGATGATCAGGATCGAGTGGATGTCGTTTCTGCGCGGCATCTTATTTTCCTTTGAAATCCTCCATCATTTGAATGAAATCCTGGAAGAGATACCTGGAATCCCTTGGGCCAGGCGAGCTTTCCGGATGGTATTGGACAGAAAAGAGGAACTTGTCTCTCACTGAGAATCCTTCCGCGGTCATGTCGTTGAGATTGAGATGCGTGAGTTTGGCCCGTCCCTTTAAAGAATCGATATCCACGGCAAACCCGTGGTTCTGCGAGGTGATTTCGATGGCGCCTGTCTCCAGGTTTTTCACCGGATGGTTGGCTCCCCGGTGTCCGAATTTCAGCTTGAACGTCTTCGCGCCAAGAGCCAAAGCCAGAAGCTGGTGACCGAGACAGATGCCGAAGATGGGAATTTTCCCGATGAGATTCCGGATATTTTCGATGGCATACTCGATGGGAGCGGGATCGCCCGGACCGTTAGAGAGCAGCACTCCGTCGGGTTTTTTATTCAAGACTTCTTCCCAGGATGTCCGGGCTGGAACGACGAGGACATCGATGTGGCTGGAGACGAGGCTTCTCATTATGTTTCTTTTGATCCCGTAGTCGTAGGCCACGACGAAATATTTGAATTTTTTCTTGGCTGAATAGCCCTTGGGCCATCCATAGATCCCTTCGCGCCACCTGTAGGGCTTTTCGGTTGTCACTTCGCTGGCTAAGTCGGCTCCGACGATGGAGGGAATTTTTTTGACGCGTTTCTGGAGAGACTTGATGTCATCATTTTGAGTGGTAATGAGGGCTCTCTGGGCGCCTCCGGTGCGGATCATCTTGGTCAGTTTTCTAGTGTCTATTCCCTGGATGGCCACGATTTTGTGTTTCTTCAGGAAGTCGACAAGAGTCTCCTGTTTTCTCCAGTTGGATGGCAGAGAGGCCAGTTCTTTGATGACGAATCCCTCCACCCAGGGCCGGTGGGATTCCACATCTTCGATATTACATCCATAGTTTCCAATCAACGGGTAGGTCATGGTCACGATTTGACCGTTGTAAGAAGGGTCAGTCAGGATTTCCTGGTAACCAGTCATGGATGTGTTAAAGACAATTTCCCCTTCTGTGGTGCCGTTGATACCGATGGATTGTCCGGTGAAGAGTGTCCCGTTTTCTAAGACAAGGTAGGCCTTTTTAGGTCTCGAAGCCATTTCAGGCGTCGAACGTCCCCTCCCTATTCACAGAATTCATTTGGATTATTGTACATATTCTCATTCAAGAATTCTACATTTTTTTGCACATTATCATGAAATTTATAAAGTTTTTTCGTAACCGGGGCTCAATCCCAATAATTAAGTTGATAATTTATATAGATTATGTAATATTTAATGGATAGCGAGTTAACATTATTATTGGAGGATTGAATGAGAAAACATTCAAAAATGTTGGTTTTGCTTTTTGGGTTTGTCCTGGTCCTTGCTTTGACAGGAATGGCTCAGCAGTCTGAAGAAACAGTAACCTGTGCAACAACCGGAAAAACCATGAAAAAATCCGAAGCCAAAGCCACCTACGAGTACAAGGGAAAAACATACTATTTTTGTTGTGATGGCTGTAAAGAGGCTTTCGTTAAAGAGCCTGAAAAATACATCCAGAAAAAGGCGACAGGGACAGAGGAACACATGCACGAGCAAGGTGAGGCCACAGAGGAACATATGCATGCCCACGGCGAAAAAGACGGGACTGTCGTTGATCCTGTCTGCGGAATGAAGATCAAAAAGTCAGATGCTAAAGCCACCTACGAGTACAATGGTCGGACATATTATTTCTGCATGGAAGGTTGTTTGGAAAAATTCAAGGCAGATTCTGAGAAATATGCCCAAAAAACTGAAGAGATGGTTACCTGTCCAGTGAGCGGCGAGACAATTAAAAAGTCAGAAGCCGCAGGTTCTCACGAGTACAACGGAAAAACTTATTATTTCTGCTGCCCCAACTGCAAGGAGAAATTTCTTGAGAACCCTGAGAAGTATGCCAAGAAGAAGGACGAGGTTGCAGCCCCGTCGCAAGACAGCTGCGCCACCTGCGCGACAAAAAAGATCAAATAAAAGGAAACGACAAAAAGCAACACAGGCATAATTCAACCTTCTTTAATCATTCCCCCTTGTTCCCCGGAGCAAGGGGGATTTTTTTTGTAAAAAAATAAAAAAGGGGACTGTCCCCTTTTTATAGATGGATGAATGTTGGCTTGACCTCAGTTTTATAGGCTGCA
>CAZSGR010000030.1:0-5997 GCA_964606185.1 uncultured Eubacteriales bacterium | reverse complement strand
GTCCCCTTTTTATAGATGGATGAATGTTGGCTTGACCTCAGTTTTATAGGCTGCAAGACTGGCAAAGCCTGATTCCGATTTTTCTATATGTCTCCTTTTTTATGGTATCCTATAGGCTGAAGAAAGATGAAACCGAAAAGAGTCGTTGTGGCCATGAGCGGCGGAGTAGACTCGTCTATAGCTGCCGCTCTTCTCAAGGAGAAGGGCTATGATGTGGTCGGAGTGACGATGAATCTCTTCTCTCTCCCTAAGGACTACTGTCGGTCAGAGAAGCTGAAGAGCTGCTGCGGCTGGAAAGCGACCGAAGATGCCCATCAGGTGGCCCTCTCACTCGGGATTTCCCACTATGTCGTTGATTTCAGGAAACATTTTGAGAAAAGCGTGATCACTGATTTCTGTGAAGAGTATGCCCAGGGCCGCACTCCGAATCCCTGTATACGCTGCAATCAACACATCAAATTTGATGTCCTGCTGAAGAAGATGAAAGCATTAGAAGCGGATTATCTCGCCACTGGCCACCATGCCCGGATCAAGTATGACAAACAGACTAATCGGTATATTCTTAAAAAGGGAAAAGACAGGGAGAAGGACCAGTCGTATTTTCTCTATCCTCTGACGCAAAAGCAGCTCTCCAAAACTTTGATGCCTGTCGGGGATTTTACCAAAGAAGAAGTGAGAAAGAAGGCTCAGGCATTCGGTCTTCCTGTGGCTAAAAGGCCAGAAAGCCAGGAGATTTGTTTTGTTCCGGATAATGATTATGCGGGATTTCTTCAGAGCCGGATTCCAGAGGCTTTCCATCCGGGTCCCGTAGTAGATTCTGAGAACCGGACACTCGCACAGCATAAGGGAATCCTTCATTACACCATCGGCCAGAGGAGAGGGATGGGCATTTCTGCGCCGCATCCTCTGTATGTTCTTTCCATCCTGGGTGATAAGAATACGATTGTGGTTGGCCCGGAGAAAGAGCTTTATGGAAAGACTCTTCTGGCATCCGAACTGAACATGATTTCCCTTGAAAAAATCACAAAGCCCCTGAAAGTCAAAGCCAGGATCCGGTACAAGCATAGAGAGACACAAGCTCTGGTCACGCCCATGGATTCGGATAAGGTGCTCGTTGAGTTCAAGAAGTCCCAGAGAGCCATTACTCCTGGCCAGTCTGTCGTTTTTTATGATGGAGATACGGTTGTCGGCGGGGGAATCATAGACCGAGCTGAGTAGAAAAATCTGGTTTAAGTAAAAGAATATAAATCTGTTGGATTTCGTCCATAATTTAAGTTTTATCCCTGAGTGACATAGTCGGTGTCATTGCGAGCGCAGCGTGGCAATCTTTAAAAAAATGTCATTGTGATGAGCGGAGCGAGGAAGCAATCTTACAGAAAGTAAAATTATATTTTCTTAGGGGATTGCCACGCTGCGCTCGCAATGACAATAAAAAAGGAGCCTGTCCTCTTTTTGTGTATCCCGCACTGCGTTTGCAATGAATTTTTTCTGTTTTAATGGATTGCCACGCTGTGCCCACAATGACAGTTAAATTGCATTAATGTAAAGTGTCTCTTAATCACATTTCAATAAAATTGCTTCGTTCGCAATGACAGTTGAGTCTAATTCCCTCAGGACAGTGTGTTTTGCCAAAACAACTTTATGAGATTACCTGGCCTGCTTTAAATCTTTTTTGTAGCCTCTTTCAACCAGGCTGCTTCTGTCTTGTCTAAGAGGGGGGCTAATGTCTTATAGACTTTTTGATGGTAATCGTTGAGCCATCCGATTTCCTTCTCAGTCATGAGTTCTTTTTTCACCAAGCGGATATCGATGGGGCAAAGAGTCAGGTTTTCAAACGTGAAGAATGGCGTTCCATGGCTTGATCTTTTCTCGTCCTTGACCACAAGCGCTACATTTTCAACCCGGAGTCCATACTCATTTTCCTTGTAGTAGCCGGGTTCGATAGTGGTGATCATTCCCGGCTCGAGTGCTACGCCAATACACCGGTAATAGGATATGGCTTGGGGTCCTTCGTGGACGTTGAGAAAAGTCCCGATGCCGTGTCCGGTTCCATGTCCATAGTTTAAGCCTTTCTCCCATAGCGGCATTCGGGCAATAGTATCGAGCTGTTTGCCGACCGTTCCTTGAGGGAAAGAAGTTGTCAGAAGGTCTATCAGCCCTTTCAAGACTCGTGTGAATCGATCTTTCTGTTCTTCTGTGGGGTTGCCGAGTGTGACTATACGGGTGATGTCGGTTGTTCCGTCCAGGTACTGCCCGCCAGAATCGATCAGATAAATTCCTTCCGGTTTCAGCGGTATATCGGTTTGAGAGTTCGCGGCATAATGAACCACTGCCCCGTGGGCCCCGTAAGAGGAGATTGTTTCAAAACTCATGCCCTTGAATAAATCGTTCTGTGCCCGGAATGCAGCGGCTTTTTCTGCGGCCGATACTTCGGTCACTTCGGATTCTTTGACACTTTTCTCCAGCCAGCAGAGGAATTTGACCATCGCGGCTCCATCCCGTATGTGTGCTTTCCTGAATCCGTTGATTTCTGTCCTGTTCTTTATGGCCTTAAACATCTTGATGGGGTTCGGCTGAAAGTGCAGCTTTGCCCCTTTTTCGAGGATATTCACGATCCACTGGCTCACGCTAGCCTCATCGAGCCAGACGCTCGCTTTTTTCTGAGCCAGGTTTTGAAGCTCTGAACCGAAGTCTTCATAATCCAGAATCTCGATCCCTTTCAAAGCCCGTCTGGCCACCACCGGTATCTTGTTTGTGTTCACAAAGAGCATCGCTTTTCCGGTTGTCACGAGGCCATAGGCAATAACGACCGGATTGTATTTCACATCAGAGCCTCTGATGTTGAAGAGCCAGGCAATCGAATCCAGCATCGTTACCACAAGGGCATCGGTGTTGGCTTCTGCCATTTTTTCTCGCACTCTTTTCAGTTTACTGACGGCTGACTCTCCCGAATACTTTTCCGCGTGAATCTCAGTATTCCCTTTTGGTGCTTCAGGCCTGTTCTCCCAAACAGCATCCACCAGATTTTTTTCGATGCATTTTAACCCAATCCCTTTCTCCCCCAGTTTCTTTTGAAGATTTACAAAACGTGTGCGGGATATCACCTGGGGATCGACGCCGAGAGATTCTCCCTTTTTGAGTTCCTTGATCAGCCAGTCCTCAATATTCGGTACATCCGGCGTTCCCATTTTGAAGAGAGTAAAAATCTTTTTATCCAGTTCCTGCTCGGCCTGGAGGAAATAACGGGAGTCTGTCCAGAGTCCGGCTTTTTTGTG
This sequence comes from uncultured Eubacteriales bacterium, assembly GCA_964606185.1. Classification (GTDB taxonomy): domain Bacteria; phylum Acidobacteriota; class Aminicenantia; order Aminicenantales; family Aminicenantaceae; genus SOIA01. The sequence goes on along the minus strand of CAZSGR010000030.1, from coordinate 2,722 downwards.
GGTGATGACAACATCACCCGCAGAACCCGTAAAGCCGCTTATGAATTTTCTTCGCTGCCAGAATTCAGGGACATATTCACTCTGGTGTGGATCTGAGCTGGGAACAAGATAGGCGTCCACGCCACAGTCTTCCATAAGCTTACGGAGGGCGGTTATTTTGTTTTTCATTGTTTTCCCTTTCTTTCTCAAACATCTTACCGGGAGCTGGAGAAAAAGATTAGATTATTTTAGTTTGGATTTTGAAATGTTTCTCCCCACTAAAGGATGAGGATTATCATGATAATGCTGCATCCTGCGACCACGATTGATCCGATGAACCCGATGATCAAAGGCTTGAATCCTACTTTTTTAAAGGAAGCGAAGACTGTGTTGAGGCCGATCCCCGCAAGCCCCAAAAGGATGAAGAATCTGCCGGCTGTGTTAAACGCTTTCACTCCCGCTTCAGAAAAAAAACCCTGAGTGTTGAGTCCGGCCATCAGGAAATAGCCAAAGAGAAACCAGGGGAATGCCTTGGCGACATTGACATGAATTCCCTTTTCTTTTTTAGTCAACAAAGTGGTCTTCGTGTACCAAACGGCAATCAAAAAAGCCAGCGGGACCATGAAACAGTTTCGGACGAGTTTGACGGCTGTCGCGGTCTTTCCGGCAATATCCGAGAAAATGAATCCAGCTCCCACAACCTGGGGAGTGGAATGAATAGCTGTACCGGCAAACACACCGAAGTTCACATCTGTCACTCCAATGAGTTGTGCCATTTTCGGGTAGAGAAGGATGGCTATCAATCCCCAGAGGGCGATGGTGCCGATGGCGTAAGAAGTTTCCTCTTCCTTAGCTTTGATAAGAGGCGCTGTCACAGCAATGGCTGAGCCTCCGCAGATAGTCGTCCCCACAGAGAGAAGCAGCGCGAGAGTAGTCGGGAGCTTGAACGCCTTGCCCAGGAAATAGATGACAAAAAAACTAACGGACATTGTCGTCAGAATTATGACCAGCATTTTTACGCCCTGGGAACCGATATCCTTGAAATCGAGAGAGGCACCGATGAGTACGATTCCCAGAATAAGAACCTTCTCAAACGCCTTGATGCCCGGAAGACAGAATTTGGGCACGAAACGGGCGTTTCTTAAAAGTATGCCGAGCAGCACGGCTAGAGCGGCAGCCTCGATCGGATTTTTCCCGCCGATCACAACCAGCTTGGAAAGCAGGATGGCCGCCATTCCGGTGACAAGCATCAGAATCCAGACAGGCAGGAACTCTTTTTTTATCACTCGGCTTTCCTCTCTTTGAACACGCTGTCTTTCTTTTGATTATTGAGTTTTATTTCTAAAAAAATAGTCCCCGATTCTATAGGAATGAGTCAGGAGTGTCAAGGAAGAATGAGAAAGAAGAGAGAAATAAAGAAGAGAGGGAAATACACGAGTAGGCCCATCCTATCCTAACAGATGCTTTTCTTAGATAAGATGGGAAGGAAAGTATGTTACTCGGAGAGGATAATGAAATGGATATTGATAATCTGTCGCGGTCAGTAAGATTTAAAGATCAAAATTGGGGTCTGAATAGATTTCTGTGAAACCTTCAAAAGGCCAGGCCCAATTCTTGGAAACCTCCAGGCCAATTTTTTTATGGTATTTTTCAAAACCCGATTCATATGTTTTTATTACGTATTCAGAGGGTGATGGAGAATTCGTTTTTCTATTTAATTCCGACCCTAGCTCTTCAATAATTCCGGCATCCACCCAGTAAATATCGTAGTAACCATTACCCGGATTCGCGAGTGCTTTCTCTATCTGATCCAGCGTCAGCGGAATCGCGGGATATGTATCTTTGAGTTTTCTATTACTGGAGAAAAAGAGGTATTTCCCATCATGGGAAACCATCGGACACACCTCCTCAGCAGCCGTATTGATCTCATTTCCCAAGTTCTTAGGTGTCGTCCATGTGCCGTCGTTTTTACGGTAACTGATAAAGAGATCATTATTTCCAAAACCATCTTTTCTGTCACGGCTGCAGAAAAGAATATAGCTCTCATCCGGTGCAATGGAGGGATCACCTTCATTCAAGCTTGTGTTGATGGGCGGCCCGATATTCCTTGCTTTGATCAGTTTTCCGTCTTCGAAGCATGCATAATAGATATCGTCCTCTCCTAATCCTCCCTCACGATCGGACATGAAATACAAGTTTCCGTTTTCCGCCATCGACGGATAGTAATCGTGGCTCTCCCCGTTGACAGAGAGACCGAATCGCTTGGGTTCTCCCCAACCGCTGGGACTCCGTTCCATAGTCCAGATATCCAGATTGCCTGTTGGATTTCCGCTTATCTCACGGGGCCTGTTGGAAGAAAAAAGGAACGTTCTCCCATCAGGGGAAAAAGAAAATTTCATATCCACGTATTTCCCTGAGAAGGGTGCGACCTGAAGGGGGCTCCATCCCTCGTCTGTCTCCTTCATCCACAGAATCGTACAATACGGTCGGTTCTCGCCCAGCCAAAGAAAGAGCTCCTTTCCATCCGGAGTGAAAGCGATTTGCTGTTCAGAGTAGCCTGTGGAAATGACTCCGGGTGCAAAGATTTCCGGTATCTTCCCTGGCGGCTTCTGGCCGAGATAGGGGCCCGTTAATATGGGAAAATCAGAGGTTCCTTTTTGTGCACCGACGGTTCCGATCATAAGAATAATCACAGCCAAAAGTAAATATTCAAATTTTCTGCACATAATACATTTCCTTTAAT
>CAZSGR010000029.1:2673-21728 GCA_964606185.1 uncultured Eubacteriales bacterium | reverse complement strand
CGAAAGCTTACTCCAAAACTCAATCACGTAAGGAAACGGATCTTTTAGCCCAATAAAGAATATATTTTTACTTCACGGCTACTGATAAGAGGGGGAAAACATCCAACTATCCTAGAGAACCGCTTGGGACTGAATTTGTTTTAAAGAGAGTACAATCCAGTTTTGAGCTTCTGCCCTTAAAAAGGCGCAGAAGTCTCAAAGATAGGAATTTCGTTTTTGGGCTTACATCAAATCTCTAACAATTTCCCCCAATTTCCATCCTCTGACAACCTGGGATGAGTATATCACATCCAAAACAACATATTAAAAGGCAAGCATGGTAGATAAATCATCATAAATTGCAGGATAATCCACAAAAGGATAGACTTTTCTCTCGGAATAGACAGAAAACAACCACTGAGATCCTCAGAAATACTCCCCACTCTCCTCGGCTGCCATCAGGAGTTCGTGCTGGACATGATGATGAGGAGGCGGCCTTTTGGCTTCGAAGGACAGTTCGAGATGACGGATGATCCTGTCGATGGTCTTCGGCTCTTGGATAAAAGAGATGATTCTCATCCGGCCGCCACACGAAGGACAGATCAATGGATCCACCTCATAAACCTTGCGGATCATCCCGGCCCAGCCTTTGGAGAGAGAGTTCCAAGACCAATAAAGATTAAGTGGAGGATTGAAAAAGAGATGCAATAGATTGTCTGAAATCTACGATATCTTATTATTTCTGATCATGAACAGGTTGAACAGTTCAATTCTGTTTTTGATATTGAGTTTACGGTAAATATTGTATATATGGTATTTAACAGTTTTTTCCGATATAAACAGGACTTCTCCAATCTCTTTATTACTCTTACCGGCAAATATGAGTTGGATTATCTCTTTCTCTCTATTGCTGATTCCGTATTTTGTATAAATGTGATCATATTCCTTTCCTGAGATATTCATGCTTTCCTGGATTTCCACTCTACCCAATAATCTTCTTATAAAAATCAGGGGCAGCAAGTTTAATATCAGAAAGGATACTCCCGACGAAAAATAAAAAAGAAGATAAAATGATTTCTTTAATAAAACGGCCGTTAACATTATACCGTAAGAAAAACCATACAGAGCCAGGAATCCTTCTATCAATTTTTGTTTTTTATGATTTCTAAGAATGTTTGAAAATATGAGCACAAAGAGAGCGCTGACAAGAATGACGACATTGGCAACGATATCCAAATAAATCAGATGATTTTTTAGTGTATTAATATTATCTCTTATTAAAACCGCCGATAGACCTTGGATAAAAAATAGAACTATGATGATTGAACCCAAAAGGATTAGAATTGGGAATATCCTGTTTTTTCCCCATTCCAAAAGTTCTATCAGCACCAGCCAGAAAGTTAAAAGGTTCAAAAAAGTAATAATGATTCCAAAAGAAAAGATGAAAGAATAAAGGAAAATTTGGATATTGGTAAAAGTTAATATTGGGGAGACGGTGAACAAATTAAGGTACCTGTAAAACATGCTGAGGATTGCCAGAATATTTAAAACAATAATGTGTTTCAAATATTTTTTTAGGTATGCTTTGGGATATTTTGGATAGAGGTGAATTACAGAACTTATCAGGAATATTCCGCAGGCAAAGGAGATGAGATAGATGAGGATTCTCAGATGCTGCATAAAATTGTTTTATCATACTGAGGAAGAAGAAACAAACCGAGCGATTTGCTGCCCAGACTAAAGTATGGGATTGACAATCCAAACTTTTGGCTTATTTACAAAGTCCCATCTAATGAGATATTTTTAATCATAAAAAGTTTCAACGTATTAAGGAGAGATGGTGAAAAGAAAAAAAACGAAATCAAGGGAACTTGCCAAGATCATTATCGTCAGCACCATTATTATTTTATTTTTGGACCCTTTGTCACTTCAGGCACAAAGCAAGGCTAAGGAGTTGTCTCGCCTGTTCAACTATTACAACCAAAACGGCATGTTCAACGGCGCCGTCCTTGCCGCTGAAAAGGGGAAGGTGATTTACGAAAAGGCCTTTGGATTTGCCGATTTTTCAAAAAAAACACCTTTAAAAACCTCTTCAATTTTTGCTATCGGCTCGATAACCAAACCATTCACCGCTGCTGCAATCATGATGCTTAAGGAGCGGGGAATCATACAGTTCACTGATGATATCTCGACATACTTTCCTCAATTATCCCACTATGCCGAAGGAGTCACCATCCGTCATCTTTTAACACATACTTCCGGTATCATCGATTATCTCAGCCGTGGACTCAAACTGCAGCGAAAATCAACTGAGGTCACCAGCGAAATTGTTCTGGAAAATTTAGCGTCTCAAACAGCATTGGAATTCAAGCCCGGAGAAAAATTCAGTTACAGCAACTCCAATTACGTTCTGCTGGCTCAGATTATCGAGATGGCGGCTCACCAATCGTACGGCAGTTTCTTGAAAGAAAACATCTTTGCTCCTCTGGGAATGAATCAGACTTTCGTTTATGAGGGGAGTGAGGAGACTCTGGAAAAAATTGTCAATAGTTATATGGAATATTGGGAGATATCCAGGGAGAATGAAATATTGAAAGCCGGCGGAGACGGGAACGTCTATTCGACGGTTGAAGATTTGCTGAAATTTGTGCAATCCTTCTTTTCCCTTAAACTGATACAGGCCGATACCTTCGATGAGGCTTTCAATGAGACGACATTTCTTTTCAGAAATGAGACAAAAAAATCCCGGTATGGATTCGGCTGGGAAATCATAAGCCATCTTTCTGGAAAAATTATTTATCATCGAGGGACTATTGCAGGTTTTTGCGGTCAATTGTGGTGTCACCTAGACCAGGAATCGATCCTGATCATTTTGTGCAATACTCCCTGGCTGGTCGAAAGCGCTGACATACTGGAAGGAGCCCAAGAAATCATGAAAGGGAATCCCTACACTTTAGGCAAGATTTCCGCTTTTCAGCTGTACAATGACAACTGGTTTGTCAAAGGATTTGATGCGGGATTTCATTTGATGAAAAAAGCTTTGTCGGATGAGGGCTCAAACTATTATATCCATCCCTGGGAGATTCATGGGATTGGATATACACGCCAGAAAGAGGGTGATTTTAAAACCGCCCTTGAAGTGTTCAAATTCAGTGTCGAACTCTTTCCGGATAATTTCCACCTGCATGACAGCCTGGGGGAGGTTTATCTAGCTCTGGGTGATAAATCCAATGCCATAAAAAGTTATAAAAAAGCCCTGGAAATCAATCCCAAATTGGAAAGTGCCCTTGAGGCTGTAAAAAAATTGGAAGTGAAAAAAAAACAGCCCTGAACAGCTCCATCCGCTTTCTATGAAAATAACAAAATTGAGATAATATATGACGAGGGAGGGAAATCTATTTCAGAGTAACCTTAGGAATTATCAGAGCAACCTAGGAATTATAAGTATTTCCTTTTTGGGCTTGCTCCAAATCCTTCACCATTCTCCAAAATTTCCACCCGCTGACATCCTGAAATAAGGATGTCACATCCAAAACAACATATTAAAAGGCAAGCATGGTAGATAAATCATCATAAATTGCAGGATAATCCACAAAAGGATAGACTTTTCTCTCGGAATAGACAGAAAACAACCACTGAGATCCTCAGAAATACTTCCCGCTCTCCTCGGATGCCATCAGGAGTTCGTGTCGGACATTATGAGGCTGAGGCAGCCGTTCGGCTTCAAAGGTCAGTTCGAGATGACGGATGATCCTGTCGATTGTCTTCGGCTCTTCGATTAAAGAGATGATTGACATTTTGCCTCCACAGGAGGGGCACAACAGAGGGCCAACTTCAAAGACCTTGCGGATCATCCCGGCCCGGCCTCTGGAAGGCACATAAGTCGGATTATCTTCAATGATAAGCGGATGAGAAGGATCAGCCCCAGTCCAATCAAGCCATAATCCCTCTTGAGTCAGAAAGCCTATAATAACCTTCGCGTAAATATAAGATGCCAGAAACAACATATAGTGCTAGCCAATTTGACTCTTCCCTTAGTAATTGATATTCTTTTGCCAGCAACTTTGGGGGATAAAAGTACAATATACAACTAAGTACATGAGCAGGAAAGACACTATTAGGAACCTTATTTTTGTTTGTGTTGCGAATATGTGTCGCAGCCCGATGGCTGAAGGTCTAGCCAAAAATATACTTGGAAGTAGAGTAAAAATTAGTAGTGCTGGACTCGCACCTTTTAGTAAAAATGCCACAAGAGAAGCCGTTGGAATTTTAAAGGATCTTTACGGGATTGATATTTCAGAGCATTATCCAAAACCTGTAATGGATCTAGACCTTAACCGGGTCGATTTAATCATAGGATTAGACTCAACAGTTTATAGCTACCTTCGTGATGTATATCCACATTTGTCTGAAAAGATTCTTCTTTGGGAGATTGAAGATCCATTTGGGAAAGACATGAAAGCATATAAAGAGACAGCAGAAAAAATACAAGATCATATAAAGAAATATCTAGTTTGACATAGTGATATTTCTGTAATATAGGTTATATAAATTCAGTAAAGGGAGGTTTTCATGAAAAAGGCAATTTCAATTACTCTTGCTATTGCATTGTTTTTATTGACCTCAAGCTGTGCAACACTTTTTAAGGGTACATCGAGCAGGGTTGATTTTAGCTCTGACCCACAGGGGGCTAAGATTTATGCCAATGGGAATTATATGGGCGATACACCCATCAGGCTCAAGTTGGAATCGAAGCGTACTTACAATATTGAATTCAGGAAAGAGGGGTATCAGACAAAGACTTTTAATATTACTAACCATGTTGGGGCTGGATGGGTAGTATTAGATATTCTTGCTGGCCTTGTTCCAGTAATTATTGATGCCGCAACTGGTGCTTGGTATGAATTAGACCAAAAAACTGTAAACGCTATTTTGGAAAAACAACAAAAATAATATAAAAACATACCTGAGGCCAGTGGAACCCAAATCCCCCTGCCCTGGCTTCTATGGATTGAAAAAGGACGCTGAGCGAATCGACCTCCTGCTAATTAACCTGAATTATTCATAAAATATGCCGACACTATATATTATTTTCAATGATATGAGCTCTTTAGGCAGATTTTTCTCACGATCAAGATTCAAACTTCCTTTAATGTTCATTCATTCACTCTATGTCGGCATCTTTTACCCTTCGGGCGAGCCGATCTCACTGCATCTGCTTTGTTGCGGCCCAATCGCGGTGGACGACCACAGCTTCATGGGCCAACGCCTCGCATCTACAGCAACCTCGACTCGTGAATAATCCAGGTTATTTATATAAATTCAACAAACTTGCTTTCTAACTCAAAAGGTTTGAACGGGCTTCCTCCAGACTTGAAGAATTTGCTGAAAAACTCAACAAACTGAAGACGCATGGAATGAACGAAACCACCTAAAAAGCTAATCGCTAGATTAAACATATGGCCGCCAACGAATATTAAAGCGGCAACCAACCAGCCCACCCAGGGGATTCCGAGTGCTGTCTGGCAGAGATTGTTCACCACCATAGCAATAACAGTGGTGGCCAGCCCCAGGGCCAGCAGCCGCGAATAGGAAAGAACATCGGCGAGATAGCGGGATATGTCATACAGCCTGTACAGCCCCCCGAAAAACCTGGCAAACGGGTTGCGGCTCGGTGAAGCGAAAAAAACAATCCCGGCCGCTCCAACGAGGGTGAATATTCCCCAGATGGATCCCTTCTTGCCCAGGAATAGGACGAGAGACGGAAGCAAAAGCAACCATCCGCCCTGAACACATATGGATTGCAGGTAGAGTTTGTTTTTTATACCGGTGATCAAGTTCAGTAAAGTTCCAAACCAGACCTGGATGAAGCCCAGGGCTAGGGCAAGATAGAGAAAAGAAAGGGGATCTTGGAGAGGATCCATCACCATGAGTTTCCGGACCGGGAAACCAAACCAGCCCCCGACCAGAGTCCCGAGGATAACAGTTGATACCCCGAGGAGCCCCAGGAGTTTCATAAACTGGCGCAATCCCCCCTTCGGCTTAGCGAATTTTATGTAGAGGAAGCTCAAAAGGGCCACCAAGAGTCCGTAGCCTGCCTCGCTGACACATAAACCGACAAACAGGAAAAAAAATGGAGCCAGAGGAAGCGTGGGATCAAAAGAGCCTCTCTGAGGCAGTCCGTAGAGCTTCGTGATTAACTCAAAAGGTTTTCCGGGCTTCGGGTTTTCCAGGATGACAGGAGGTTCTTCCTCAGGAAGAGGAGCCCGAAAATAAAGCTCTATCACTCCTGAATATGGCTCGAGTCTGGATTTGAGTTTCTCAATATCTGAAGAGCAAATCCAGCCGTCCAGGTAAAAAACCCGTTCTGTTTCTCCCAGCAGACCCGATGTCAATACTTTTCCCTTTTCATTCAACAGGATGTCATGGACGAACATGAGCATTTCGCTATGCCCTGAAAGTCTTTGGCCTTCCTTGTCTAAGTCTTCGAGCTTTATCTTCTTTTCCTCTATCTCTTGATCGATCTTCCTCATGATATCATCGACGGTGTCCTCTGAATCTGCCCTTGTCAAAACAGGCTCGGTTAAATAATACGGTGAGAAGTTCAGCTCCTTGAGAATCCGCTCGACAGGTTCTTTGTCTCTCTTGAGATAAATCAGCAAAAGATGGAGCTTCCTCTTGTCCCTGTGTATGACTTCATGCCAGACAGCTTCCTCTTCAGATATCTCCAGAAAATCTTCATACTGAGACTGAGGGATGGAGCCGATGAGGATTTCAATCGAATCCGTTCTCTTTACCGACTGGAGGGGCAATTTTAAGCCTGAAAGATGTGAAAGGGATTCTTTCTCTTTCTCTAAAAACCTGATCTCTGAAAGCAGCTCATTCTTTTCGGCCTCAAGATTTTCAACATCGTCCAGAACCGGTAAATATTCAAAATTGAGAATATCTTTCTTCTTCTCCTGGCTCAATTGGGGCTTTTGAGCAAAAAGTTTCTTCGCAAATCCTCTCTCTTCCCACTGCGAAAGATAGGTTAACGCATGCGATAAACGGTACAGGAGATGCTCGACCTTACCAACGTCTGCGGAGGACGACCTGAGATCCAACTCCTCAAAATTGGCTTTCTCAACCTGGACCACACCCTCTTCTTGAAGAGAGGAGAGGACCTCCAACTTCACGCCTGAATGAGCGATGATATGAATCCTTTGAACCTCAGCGATGGACACAGTTTATGACTCTCCCTTTTCTATTAAATGTTTGATTCTATCCGAAATTTGACTCACTGCTCCGGGCATAGCTTTCTCTGCTTTCTTTTTCAAAGAAACACCCTCCTGCTCCGCTTTTTCCCTGATCTCTCCCGCCTCCTTGGCTGCTTGCTGGATTATCGCGCTTCTTCTCTCTTCAGCTTTCTTTCGGGCCCTGTTTAAATGACGATCCTTGATCTTTTCCGCCTCATCATAAGCATCCTGGATGATTTTCACAACTGTCTTCTCTCTCGCCTCCTGAACGATCTTTCGGGCTTTTTCTTCAGCTTCTTTTATGCGCTGGAGCGCGTCGAGAGCATCCTTTTTTTTGATTTCTTCATTCATCGGATTAGCTTTTTGTTTTTAGGTACTTTATCTGCTTGCAGTTAAATACGTTAAGCTGTCTTTCTGCGAGATAATTCTCGATGGTCTACCCGGATTAAGAAGAGTTATTATATCCAATGCCTCATCCTTTTTCTAGGAAAAAAATTACCATTAATGGGGTCAGGGCTCGAAATCAGACATTCATTCTAAATCGGGAGGTATGAATAGATATCAAATACAGCGAAAAGTCTGTAATATGTCTAATGTCGAGCCCTGACCCCATACAACAATAATAAGGCCTGACACCACCCATTAAGGGAGTATATTCGGATAGAGATAGTAGGCACGGAAGTCCAGCTTCCTCTGCCTGGCTTTTTTTTCCAGCGCCCGAAATGGAGATTTATGATCGAACAGAGAAGATTTGAAAAGGATAAACGCTCTGGCGTTCATCACATCGTTAAGAAAAGAAATGTCCAATCCTTTTTCAACATGGAGAACAAACCTTAATCCTGCTGAGATGGCGGATTTCAGATTATCCAAAACCAGGCTTTTATCTTCAGCCTCCTTAAAAATCTGATCGGATGTATGGATCCAGGCGCCGTTCCTGGCCAACTCCTCAAGGGGAAACTCCAAGGAGCCAAAATGATAGTAGACCAGCCAGCTTCCACCTCTCCGGCAGGCAAAAGCCAATTCATTGAGTTGGAGACTATCTCTTTCGTTTTGTCGGTTCGTCAGATGAATATAAACTCCATCTCTTCCCAGATCTTGAAGGCCCGAATATGAAATTGATTCGGAATCTTCTTCCGCATCTAAAGGACCCTGATGGAAATAAGCGCAGATAGCCCTTCCTTTTTTGCATGCTTTATTCACAAGCTCTAAGTCAAGGGAATCTGTCCGTGCTTCATCAGAAGTGTAGAGGTCGGACCCGGCCTCCGCCAGCCATTCCAGCTGGAAACGGTCGAACTTTCCAGTATCTATCAAACGAAATCTGAGTCCTCTTCGCCGGGCAACCTTGACTGCATCCAGAAGGAAGGAGAAATCATACTGGTCATCCCTGAGCGTGATATCTTCACTGCGCATGATCGAAGGCAGAGGCTCGAAAGTCCGCTCTTCGTGTGCTGCATTCCCTTCTTTTCTCTTCTCGTTTTCCATCATTGATCCTTGGCATTCCAGCCAAGATCTAACTCATTAAACAGGAATTGGTGGATGCCTTTTCTCAAGTGTCTTTATTTCACCGGATTTCTGTTCCAGCCAACCGTGAGTCTCGAAAGATATAGCACTGCAAAAAGGATGTCAAGTTAAAGCGCCTTGAAAAAAAAAGCTTTATCTTTTATCATCGGGTTAACTCAACAAAAATGAAAGAAAGCATCGTTCTTTTCTCCGGCGGCATTGATTCGACAACTGCGCTTTACTGGGCTCTTAACCAGTACGAAAAAGTCATGGCTCTGACCTTTGACTACGGACAGCGCCATAGCATTGAAATCCAGATGGCCGAAAAACTAGTCCAGAAGATCGGAATTTCTCATAAGATCCTTGGAGTCAACCTCAAGCAGATCGGCGGCTCGTCCCTCACTGATGCTCATATTCCCTTACCTCAGTACGAGAGTTTAAGCAAGATCGAGGAAGGGCTTCCTTTGACATACGTTCCTTTCAGAAACGGCATATTCCTGGCCATGGCTTCAGCCTGGGCTGACGTGGAAGGCATCAAGGATATCGTCTGCGGATTTCATGTCATGGATTCCCCGAACTATCCCGACACCCGAGAGTCGTTCGTGAAAGCCATGGAAGAAGCCATCAACCTGGGAACAAGCTTTTCGTCCGAACAGGATAGACTTCAAATCATCGCCCCATTCGTTAACATGAAAAAATCTGAAATCATTAAGGAAGGGCTTTCTTTAGGAGCCGATTACTCTTATTCCGTGTCCTGTTATGCAGGCACAGAGTCTCCCTGCCGGAAATGTTCTGCGTGCATTCTCCGCCAAAAGGCTTGGGAAGAAGTCGGAGAGACTGACCATCTCATTCTCAGGCTGGAGAAAGAAGGAAAAATATGAGCTGGACGTTAAAAGTCAGGGACAAGTTTCAAGCCGCCCATTTTTTAAAAGATTACAAGGGAAAATGTGAAAAAATCCATGGGCACACTTTTCAGGTTGAGGTCGAGGTGGAAGTCACCAAGCTGGATAAAACGGGAATCGGGATAGACTTTACGCTGATCAAACAAAAGCTTTCCGAAATACTGCCCGACCATACTCTTCTCAATGAGGTCTATGATTTCAATCCTTCGGCTGAAAATTTGGCGCGTCACTTTTTCCTTGTGCTGAAAACACACTTTCCCGTGACTCAAGTGACCGTCTGGGAATCCGAAGATGCCTCAGCCACCTATTCTGAAGATAACTGAAATATTCCCCTCTATTCAGGGTGAAGGTCTCAGGCAAGGAGAAGCCACCATCTTCATCCGTCTTTCTGGCTGCAACCTGAAATGTTCCTTCTGCGATACCCAGTACGCCTGGGAAGAAGGCCGGCCGTATTCTGTGGCTCAGGTCCTGGACGAAGTGAGAAAAACGAGGAAGAACTTTGCAGCTGAGTGGGCCTGTGTCACAGGAGGAGAGCCACTTCTACAGGATATTGATGGGTTGACCAGAGCACTGAAAAAAGAAGGCCTGAAAATTCAAGTGGAAACGAATGCCACCATCTATCGCTCTCTAGCTGTTGACTGGTACTCCGTCTCTCCCAAACCGGAAAAGTATGACTGCCGGCCGGAATACCGGGAAGAGGCCAAAGAAGTGAAAATAGTCATCACGAAAAATCTGGATCTGGAGTCGATACGCCGTCTGAGGAAGTGGTTTCCAGAAAAAATTCCGCTCTTGCTCCAGCCTCAATCCAACAGGAAATGTAGCCTGGACCTGGGAATGACACTTCTCAGACAAGCCATAAAAGCCGGATTGCACAACATAAGGCTTTCTGCCCAGTTGCACAAGATATTCGGTCTTCGATAGGCCTGAAGAGGCAGAAAATTAAAAACCGGAATTCACCCCTCCCGATGAGTAAATAATGAAAAAATCATCCCGTGATTCACCACTAGAGGCGATTGATTTAACTGAAAGGCTCTGCCAGAATGCTCACTCAAAAATGAAAAACCGCAGCGCAATCTGTGGTATGATTGCCCGAAGAGAAAAAGGAATGCAACCGTATTCAGGAAATAAATGAAGCGAGAACTTTCAAATAAAAAAATACTCATCTACACGATTTCACTATATCTCTTACTCTTGATCTCCGAGTTCTCTTTTAACACTCTTTACTTTATTAGTACCTACTCCACAGGAAAAGTCGGTTCTTCTTTTTTCTCAAAAGCAAGTGGCATCATCAGTCTTCTTAAATTTGATGTTATTCTTTATATCCTGACGCTTATTTGTGTCTATTTAATTTTTTCTTTGATCAATTATATCTTTGTCACACTGGTTTATCAGGATCTGTCCCAGAGAAAGCCCAATCTTCCATTATCCGCAAAAGTGTATTTATTTATTTCTATCAATTTTTACTTTATCCTATCCTTGTATTTCTTCAATTCTGTCTTTTACCCTTACTCGAACATCACAAGATTTGGCTCCTTGTTTGTCGGTCATAATAATTATCAGTTATTAAAAATTCTAGCCTTCTTTTTTATTTGTATATATTTTATTGGATTCTTTTATTTCTCTTTTAAACACGCAGAGAAAAAAGTTAAAATTCTCACCTGGAGTTTTTTAGGGCTCATTTTAATATCATTTTTAAATCCCATTTATCATCTCAAAAATTTCTATTATTCTTTCCCTCGAAAAAACAACACAGGGCCCAATATCATTATCATAGGCCTGGATTCTTTAAACCCAAAACACACTGGACATTTTGGCTATGAATTTAACACCACGCCCAACCTGGACAGGCTGTTAAAAGAATGTGTTGTCTTCAATAATGCCTACACGCCTCTAGCCAGAACATTTCCCTCCTGGTTTTCGATATTGACTGGCCAATATCCAATATCCAACGGAGCCAGATACAACCTCATCAAAAGGAAGTATATCAGCCAAAAATCCAAAACTCTTCCGAACATTCTAAAGGAAAAAGAATATTTCACAGCTTATTTCACTGACGAGACGCGATTCAGCAACATCCTCAAAGAGGACGGATTTCAGTATTTGAGGCATCCCATAAAGGGAGTCAAAGATTTCGTTTTGGGCAATTTTCATGATTTCAGCTTGACGAATGTATTTTTCAATAATCCTCTCGGATATAAAATATTCAATTTCACAGATATAAACAGAGCTGTTTATCATCTTTATAGGAACAGATACTTTACAGACGATTTAGTGTCTTTCGTCAACTCATTAAAAACGAAGGAGAAATTTTTCTTTGCCGTTCATTTTTGTGCCCCTCACTGGCCTTATATTTCATCGGCTCCTTATCCCTACCTGTATGAAAAAGAATCCAATCCTCTCTTCGATCAGTATGACGGTGCCATACGGATGGTTGACGATCAACTGGGAAGATTAATCAGGACTGTAAAAAAGAAGGGATTTTATGATAACTCAATCATAATCATACTTTCTGACCATGGAGAAACTTATGAAGGTCATGGAACTGATTTAAGAGTATCAGACCAGAATCGCATTCTGATGGCATTCAAACTTCCGGGAAAAAATTCTCATTTCCACATCAATAGACTAGTCGGAACGATTGATATTTTTCCCACAATCCTGGATTTATTAGGTTTAAATCGAGATGACTATCAATACGATGAGTCAAGTTTGACGCCGCTATTGAACGGGAACGAAAATGACGATGACATTGACAGTCACATATTTTTAGAAACAGGATTTTCCATTGACGTTCCTGGAGGAATAGGCACTTCTTTGCAAGAAATGGTCGATGAGGGAATCCAATTTTACGAATGGGACAGAAAGGGAATTATTACTGTCAAAGAAGAATCTCATGAAGAATTGATAAGAAGAAAACAAAGAGCGATCCAGACAATAGAGTGGAAATTAATCGTGACTCCTCTCATCAGAAGGAATGAACACAGAGTGGATATATCTTTATACAATTTGATAAATGACCCGGAATGCAAGCAGGATGTTTCCGAAGAGTTTCCGGAAGTTTATGAAAAGCTATTAAACAAATTAATTCAGCATTATAAGGACGAAATAACTGAAGAAAACTTCAACAAGACTTCAAAAGATATTTCTTGAACCGCACCTTCTCCCAGCAAAAGCCCTCACCTTCTCAAAAAAATAACATCCTCTATCATTTGTCATTTTTTCTTAAAGAACCGATACCCGAAACGCGTGAGATAGACGCCTGCAAAGATAATAACGGCACCGCAGACCTGGAGAGGAGTAATCCTTTCGGCCAAGAAGACATAAGCAACTGACACAGAAAACACAACATTGATATTCCCGTATATTGCTGTCTTTGAGTTGCCGATCCGCTTCACGGATGTATACCAGATGACATAACTCACAGCAATGGCGAACAAACCGGAGTAGAGAATGGACGTCCAGCCTTGGAAAGAAATCTCTTTCCAAGGGATTCGGAAGATGGACGGTGCGGCAAAAGGGAGATAGAACACTGTTCCGAGTGCCAGTGTCAGGGATGTCCATTTCAGGGGTGATACCCTGTTCAGGAAAGGCCTGGAAAACACAGTGTAGGCCGCCCAGAGAATGTTGCCTGTGAAAATCATCACATCTCCCCTCACGTTTTCCCATGTCAACTGAAAGCTCTCGCCTTGCTGGGTTATGACCAGATAGAATCCGCCGAATGATATCAAAATTCCCAGCCAGGCTGCCCACTGAATCTTCTCTTGCTTTAAAAATGTGCTCAACAGAGCAACGAAAACAGGTGTCATGCCCATGATGATTGAAGTGTTGGAAACTTTAGTCCAGTTTAACCCGTGAATGAAGAGTAACTGGTATCCGGTGTGTCCGATTATTCCGAGACCCAGGGCCGCCCAGAAATCAGCTTTTCTCAGAGAAAGGCCCTCCCCGCTGATGACGAGGACAAGGATTAAAACCAGAGCCGAAAAAAGCAGCCGAAGCCCATTGAATCCCTGGGGCGAGAATTGACGTAGCGCTATTTTGATGACTGTAAAGTTAACAGCCCAGAACATCACAGCCAGAAGCATAAAAAAGTCTGTGGCACCGAGTTTCTTGTATTCTTCCATTCGAACAGTGAATTATAAAGGATAATCTCTGTGAAGAAAAGAGAGGGGGGAAAAATATCATGCAGGGAAAATGCGGGGAGGAAAAGCGGAACTCTATTTCGAACTCTTTGCGGAGCGGGGATAATGCGCTTCAACTACAGACGCGAGACCGCCTCGTGGGTTGAACTCACCTGTCACAACAGCCTTCACAGGACGACAGGATTTGACTACGTCCTCCAGGATGCGGTTGACAGCGTTCTCATAAAAAATGCCCAGGTTCCTGTAAGCGAGCATGTACATCTTTAAAGATTTAAGCTCCATGCAGCGACTTTTGGGCCTATAGCGGATGACGATGGTCCCGAAATCAGGAAGGCCGGTCTTGGGACATATCGAAGTGAATTCAGGAAACTCAATCTTTATCTCGTAATCAGGAAACTGGTTGGGAAATGTCTCGATGGCCGGCAGCTCTTCTGTCAGACCCGCCTTGGCCTCCTTCTCGGTCATACGAGGCACAATCTTCTCTTTTTTGCTTTTTCTCACCATTTTTTAGAAGTATATATCAACTCACCAGAGAAGACAATCTTCTCGTAACCGGCAGCCAATAATTGGCAACTGGAATTCCAGCCTAACGAACCAAGAGTAAAACTGTTGTTAATATGGAATGATAACTTTTTGAAAATTAGAAATAGTACAATCATTAAACAAAAAGTTTTGACACTTTTCTTGCTATTCGAGAGGCCCATCAGAGATTCTTCATAAAGAGAAACAATGACTAAAACTTTTCTCGTACTAATTTGATAAACAGTTTGCCGTGTACTGTAGTTTGAAGATTTTAAATAACTCGACCATAGACTTGGGTTGGAATTCAGGGAGCCAATTCGTCCGACATCAAAGTATAGCGAAATGTGACATAACAAAAATATCTCTTTTTGGCGGCTAATCGATTCGCTTAAATGCACCGGGAGTAGTATATCTATGAGCCATTTCAACGTAGAGCTTTTTACCGTAGCCCCAGAACTCTTTTTGTTTTTTATCCACCTTACCTATGACTTCAACCGGCACTCCCACAGCCACAACACCATCAGGCACATTTTGATTATTTTTTACCAGGCCCATCTCCCCGATAATTGTCCACTCTCCAACTACACTGTAATCACTTATGGTGGCTCGCATACCGATGACAGCATAATCTTTTATCCGAGCGTTATGAATCATGGCCCCGTGTCCGACAGTTACAAAATTTCCAAATAGAGTACGGTCATTAGGTCGTGCGTGCACTATTACGCCTTCTTCAATGGCAGTCCCATCTCCAACAAGGATCGTACCGTAATCACCACGGAGAATGACTCCATGACCAATGTAGGAATCTTTACCGATCTGTACATCACCGATGACCAAGGCTGACTCGGCAATAAAAGTTCCTTCGGCTATGCGAGGTTTGCGTTCCTCAAACTGATATAAAGCCATTTTAATCTCCAGTTTATAAGCAAAATGAGATCTAGCGTTTTACAATCACTTTTCTTACGCCGCGCACCTGCCGGAAATTCGCACCCTGGCTTATGCAAGTGAGCAGTTGATCACGATCAACAACGATAGAACCAGATAAAGCGTCCAATCCATAATCGAAAAGGACCGAAGACAAAGGCGTACTCGGCCCGAGCATCATTTTATAGGCACCTGGCGCAATGAGATCCAGGAGACCCCCTAGCGTATGGTTGATCAGGGTGGTGCTAGAAATGCCTACCACCTCTGCTTGAGGGAGTAAGCTCTCTATTTCATTGCCTGAAAAGTCCCCTTGCTGGGCCCGTCCAGGGAGTTCAAAGGTCCATAATTCTTTAGCCACTGCCCCCAGACGTTTGACAAACGGAAAATGACCGATAATCGCTATCCGCTTTCCTTCTCCATGGGCACGGATTTCAGCCTCAGCATTTAAGTCGATACAAAGGGACTCATCAATAGGCAACATGGAATTTATTGCAGCAATGCCTATCGCAGCTTCCAGTATTTGGGAAGAGAGGGATAAAGGAGCCAATTCCTTCGCTCCTGTAGGAAGAAGATGCCCCGCGTATTCCACTTGGTGTTCTTGGGAGGGAAGGATGGAGGCGGCCATCGTGGAGGCGAGACCACAGCGCAGTGAAGTGACCGTAGTCCAATACACACAGGTACAAATATCTGAAACTTTGTAATCATCTTCCAATGAAGATAAAATGTCTTGGAGCAAGAATTTCGTCTTTTCCATTAATTCTCTCCGATTCCTTTATAAAAATGGACTTCTTTAAAGTCAATCCAATCCAGGGAGCAAAGTACAAAAACTCATAAAGGATTTATTTAAAAAGAACCCTGTTTTTTTCGTTCTTTTTCATCTTTTTGCTTGCTAGTATTCATGTTGCTTTTGGCTTTAATGCCTTGATCACTACAAATGATCCATCGCCATAGCCCTTTTGGATAGGTTCGAGTTTTTTTATCTCTGATAGACGGTGGAAAATTGTTTGCGTAAATTTCAAATCAATAAAACCAGTTTTCTTCAGGTATGAAGTGACTTCATCAACTGAAAAGAAAGTTGCTACTTTATAGAACACGCTTTCACTCTTCTGCTGTTGATATAATGTTCCAACAGGACTGTTTTTATCGATTAATCCGATAATCAAGTAACCGGCCGGCTGGAGAATCCTGTGTGCTTCTTTGAAAGCAGCTTCTATGTCATCTAAAAAACAAATCGTCGTGACCATCAGGAAAAAGTGAAATCGGCAATCATCAAAAGGAAGCTTCTCTGCTACTCCATCAATCGCTGTAATCCCTCTGTTTCGAGCAAGCTCTCTCATCTTACTGGAAGGATCGACACCAAGTCGGATACCTAAGGGAGCGGCAAAGCGGCCGCTGCCGACTCCGACCTCGACACCATCTCCCTCCTTGGGTAATTGCTCTTTTATGGCCTTAAGCTCGGACTCGTATACAAACCTGTAATTTTCAAACCAAGCCTCATAATCTGATGCATGTTTTTCAAATGGCTCAATTTTGGCCACTATCCTCTCCAAATTATTCGTGGAATGACTTCAATTTCAGGATGAATTTGAGAAAATTCTATGGTGATGAAAGCACTATCCCTAACTTTTATATGGGTTCGGACCCAACTCCTTTTTTTCTTTAGCTTCAGCCTTGGTAGAATAATATCTTTTATCCCACATAAACTTCTTCCCGTCAATTTTTTTCGTTGTGTTTGTCATAATTCTTCCTTATATAAAATTTTCGTTTTTTTGTTCAGATCAAAGTTCTTCTTGACAACCAGCAAAAATAAGGCTATATTCTAATTGATAATGATTATCATTGTCAACAAGGAAAATTAAAATGCCAGGGCCTCATAAATGGAAACATAAATTTAAAGGCAATGTTTCCCGATGGACAGTACCTCGGGAGGCCATACTGGAGTTTTTGAGCAGGTCATCAAAACACATGAGTGTCAAAGAAATCTATGCTTCACTCTACAAATGTTACCCAGGAATGGGATTGACAACTGTATACCGCACACTTGAACTTCTAGCCCAACTGGGCCTTATAACCAAACTTACCCTCGGTGATGGGCAGAGCCGTTACGAGTTCAGATCTGGCGAAAAAGAGTCACACCACCACCACCTGATTTGTACCAAGTGCGGGGAAATTATCGATTACACTGAATTCTTGGATGAGGAATTAGAACTCGTAAGAAAAACGGAAGAAAGACTTGCGAGAAAATATGATTTTAAAATTCTAGATCACAATATTGAATTTTTGGGCATATGCAAAAAATGCAAATAAAAAAATTGATTTTAGAAAGGAGGTGAATAAGATGCCAGGAGGAGACAGAACAGGTCCACTCGGATACGGACCAATGACCGGGCGCGGTATGGGCCTCTGTGGAGGAAATCCCAGTCCGGGATATATGTTTGGAGGCCCTGGACTCGGTCTTGGCCGCGGTTTCGGCCGGGGTTTCGGGCTCGGCCGTGGATTTGGAAGAGGCATGGGCTTCGGAAGAGGCCGTGGATGGCGTCGGGCCGGATTCGGCTCATTTTGGGATTATCCCTATCCTTCTAACATGCCCTATGGCATTCCTTATGGGACTCCCTACGGATATCCTTATCCTCCGAGCTACGGATATCCCTACGGAACGGGTTATTACCCAGAATATCCCGGACCAGATATTCCAACAGGTTCAGAGAAAAAGAAATAAAACGTTCTGAATCTTTAAGAAAGGAGGTAAAGGAAATGCCTTTTGGAATGGGTCGAGCAGGATGGTATACCTGGCCTTACATGGCCTATTGGATGGGGGGCTGGCATCCATGGTATGGACAACCTTATTGGTATCCATTTCATCCTTTCCCAAGAGAAGAGGAAGAAGCCTTTCTCGAAGAGCAAGCAAAGATGTTGGAAGATCAGCTTTCCCATATTAAAAAACGCTTGGAAGAGCTAAAAAAACAAGATAAGGAGAAAAAATGAGAAATAGATACAGATGGATGTATCAGCTTACAGGTCTTCCCGGGTGGATGCGTTTCGGATTTTCTCCAGGCTGGATAGGCAGGAGCCCAACGGGATTAGGTCCGGCTGCCCAATACCTGATGCACGGCACCTGGCCCACTCCTCAGATGAACGATGCCTGGCAACAGGGCCAGGTTCCTTTTGCTTCCATGCCTGGCTTTCCCATGCCAGGATTTCCAACTCCGTATGATCCCTGGGGAGCCGCGGAACTCACGCCGGAGGAAGAACTCAAATTCCTCAATGCAGAAGCTGAGCAGCTCGAGGATGAACTTTCAGCAATAGAGGAAAGAATCAAAAAGCTCCAAGGAGAAATAAAATGAAAATTGTCGTTACTGCTTCAACTCCAGATTTGTCCAGTCCGGTTGATCCCAGATTCGGAAGATGCGCCTATTTTTTGTTCGTCGATCCAGAAACAATGGAATTTGAAGCCGTGGAAAATTCCAGTGTTTCCTCTACCTCCGGTGCTGGTATTCAATCCGCACAGTTTGTGGCTGACAAAGGTGCAAATATCCTGCTCACTGGAAGCTGCGGACCTAACGCATTCCAGACTCTTCAAGCCGCGGGGATAGAGGTCATTGTGGGAGTTTCGGGAACTGTTCAAGAAGCTGTCCAGCAGTATAAATCAGGTAAGTTCCAGGCAACGGCTCAGCCTAATGTCTCCTCACATTTCGGCACAGGAATGAGTGGAGGCTCCCCCATGGGACCCGGTTCCGGAATGGGAGGAGGCATGGGTAGAGGTATGGGAGGAGGCATGGGCAGAGGCATGGGAGGCGGTATGGGCAGAGGCATGGGCAGAGGTATGGTTCCGGGAATGGGATATGATCCCACTT
>CAZSGR010000029.1:0-2573 GCA_964606185.1 uncultured Eubacteriales bacterium | reverse complement strand
ATGGGCAGAGGCATGGGCAGAGGTATGGTTCCGGGAATGGGATATGATCCCACTTTTCAAACTCCAGGAATGCCTCCTTCAAGCCCAAGCATGCCGCCGTTATCTCCTGAAGAGGAGCTTCAGTACCTAAAACAACAGGCTGAGTTACTCCGCCAGCAAATGGAAAGAATAACAAAAAGAATCGAAGACATTGATAAAGAAAACAAATAATGCCGATACGAAACAAAGGAGTCAAAGATGAAGGTCGCGATATCCACAGATCAAGGATATGTTTCAGCACATTTTGGCCGCTGCCAGTCTTACACGATTGTCGAAATCAAAGAAGGACAAGTATTGAGCACCGGAGAAATTCCTAATCCAGGTCACCAACCCGGGTTTCTACCCAAATACCTTTCTGAAAAAGGAGTCAACTGCATTATAGCCGGGGGGATGGGCCCTAGAGCACAAGGCCTCTTTGCTCAGGAAAATATTGAGACAATCATCGGTGTGCAGGGACCGGTCACTGAAGTTGTCGAAAAGTTAATAAAGCAGGAACTCGAGGTTGGCGATGATTTATGCGGCCACAAACACGGACTGGAAGATCATTCTTCTTATAGCCAACATGCGGAATCCTTTCACCAACCAGCAGGAACGAAAATCTGCATCACCTCAAAAGGAAAAGATCTTGATGCAGAAATAGACCCAAGATTTGGCAGGTCTCAATATTTCCTGATTATTGATCCTGAGACTTTGGATTTTGAAGCCATTGAAAATCCAAATATCGAAGCAGCACAAGGAGCCGGGATACAGACAGCTCAGCTTATCTTAAACCAAAATAATGTAGGAACCTTACTTACTGGAGACTGCGGTCCTAATGCTCAAAGAGTTCTTCAGTCTTCGGGAATCACAGTGATTACAGGGATTTCTGGAAAAATTAAGGACGCCCTATCCAAATACAAATCCGAGGTGTCATGATGGCAACCCATAACAGAGATCAACAAAAGAAAGAAGAAGAAAGAAAAATTGCGGAGACTTTAGCGAAAATAAAAAACAGGCTTCTAGTTTTTAGCGGAAAAGGCGGAGTCGGAAAAAGCACAATAGCAGCCAATCTTGCTTTCGCTTTGGCCAAGAAAGGGCTGAAAGTCGGACTCCTGGATGTGGACATTCACGGCCCGAACTTGGCCAAAATGCTTGGAGTAGAGGACAAAAAAATGGACATTTCCCCTGAGGGCATAAAAGCAGTAGAGGTCAACGAAAATTTGAAGTTGGTGTCCATCTCTTTTCTGCTTCAGGACCCCAGTCTACCTGTCATCTGGCGAGGCCCGATGAAGATGAAAGCCATCCAGCAATTCTTGGCAGAAGTTGACTGGGGGGACCTGGATTGGCTAATCATCGACTCTCCCCCAGGGACCGGTGATGAACCCCTCTCTGTCGCACAACTCATCCCTGCAACAGGAGCTGTAGTCGTCACAACGCCTCAAGAAGTCTCGGTGATGGATTCTAGAAAAGCAGTCGTCTTTGCGCATAGACTCAATCTGAAAATCACAGGGATAATAGAGAACATGAGCGGCATGGTCTGCCCTCATTGTGGAAAGAGAATAGACCTCTTCAAAGAGGGAGGAGGTAAGAAAGCTGCCTTTGAACTGGGCGTTCCTTTTCTCGGAAAAATCCCTCTTGAACCGCAAATCGTGACTTCTGGAGATGATGGGAAGCCTTTCATCATCCATCAGCCCGATTCTGAAGCGAGTAAAGTCTTGGCGGAAATTGTCGAGATCATTATTAAAATTCAATCTCACTGAAGGTCTCCAACTATCATTGTCAGATACACGCTATTCCAAAAAAAGGAGGTGAACAGAATGCCAAGAGGAGACGGGACCGGCCCCCAGGGAATGGGTCGAGGAACCGGCCAAGGATCCGGTCGCGGAAAAGGTCGTGACTTCGGCATAAATGCGCCTTCTCAACGATCAACACTAGCAGGCACTCTTTTCGCTTTTGCTTCCATGTTTATCGGAAAGTGGCTGGATAAAAAATTCTCCCAAAAACACTCCAGGACTCAGCCTGGACAGGATGAAACAGATTCAAAGACCGATTAACCATTTGTTTTAAATTCCGGAAAGGAGTCAGTCATGAAGAATATTGGAATCATCATCTGCGGCCGCTACCAGGACTGTGGCGGAGGCAAATGCTTCAGGGCCATTAGAGAAAGAACCGGGGGTTTTTCCCTTTATCCCAAGGATGAAAATGTCGAAGTTGTGGGATATTCCTACTGTGGAGGGTGTCCAGGAGGAAACATAGAGTATGTTCCTGAAGAGATGAAAAAAAACGGAGCCGATGTAATCCACCTCGCCACAGGACTCGTCGTCGGCTATCCCCCTTGTCCCCGAATCCGCCAATTCAAAGAGTTCATAGAAACATACTATGGGATACCTGTAGTGATCGGAACACATCCAATTCCATTAAAATACTTTGAAACACATAATAAACTCCCTTTCTGGAAAAAAATGAACATGGAGGAAATTGCCGGAGATTTGATGAAAGAAGATAAAAGAATCATGGAGGCTTACAACTAACCTGGATTATTCACGAGTCGAGGT